>JAQUWS010000050.1 GCA_028692735.1 Candidatus Altimarinota bacterium | reverse complement strand
ACTTCTTTTTTTCCATTTTTTACTTTAAATTTCACTGTTACAGTTTTACTTTGCTTATCTTTATAACCTTGATTTACTTCGAAATTTGAAAGAGGTGTAGTACAACGAGGACAATAAGGAACAACTCTATGCCCTTCATAAACAAGTCCCTTATCATAGATATTTTTAAATACCCACCAAACAGACTCCATAAAACTTGTATCCATAGTCTTATAATCATTTTCCATATCAACCCATCTTCACATCCTTTCAACAATTTTTTTCCAATCATCTACATATCAAAACACATTTGCTCTACAAGTCTCATTGAATTCATAAACTCAAATCTTTCATTCTATATCATCTTTTCAACTTATACCGAGCTTTTTCTCAACTATATTTTCAATCGGCAATCCATGACAATCCCAACCAAAATTTCTCTCAACTTTTTTTCAAAGCATAGTCTGATATCTAGGCACCACATCTTTTATAGTTCAAGCAAGTATATGCCCATAATGCGGAGTTCAAGTCGCAAACGGTGGACCGTCATAAAAATTGAACTCTTCACTATCAGCTCTACTATCAATAGATTTCTTAAAAGTATCATTCTCATTCCAATACTTTATCACTTCTTCTTCCAATCTAGGAAACGACTGTTTTGGGTTAACTTTTGGGAACATAGGGTTATAGGGGTTAGGGGGTAAAAATTATTTTATTTTTTCTATAAGTGGAAGTATTCAAAAAATAATTGTTGCTAAAAGTCAAACTCCTCACACTAATATTCAAACTCGTGCTAAGAAAGTAGAACTTTTACTATTTTTATTAATTGCATCAGTTTGTGCTCTAATTGCTTTAACTTGAATTAAACTTGTAGCAGTTTTTGTTCTTTGATCTGCATCAACTGTTCATATTCAAGTAGAAATAAATTCAACAAGTTTATTTGTTTCAATAATATCAATTCAATTTTCTTTAAATAACTTTGAATATATATCCTTTTTCATATAACTTTTTTTATTATATAATAAAAATTCTCTTCTTCGTCATTCTGAACTTGTTTCAGAATCTTTAATGCTATGTTTTATGCAGAATACCCTGTATCATAGATCCTGAAACAAGTTCAGAATGACGACTAGGATATGTTATCTATTACTACTAAACATTTCACGATGTGTATCAATTGGGATTCTTAAGGGGCAACTTCGCCGTAAAACGACACTCTAAACATACTAGTCTCATCTGCGAAGATTTGCCGCCTTAAGCACTTTTGCTTACTTTTTGTGTAAAAAGTAAGTCTAAATTGTTTTCCTTTATTGCAATTAAAATGTTTTTCCTTTAATCCTTGTATCATAGATCCTGAAAACTTGCTTCAGGATGACGACTAAGAAATGTTCTCTATTACTACTAAACATTTCACGATGTGTATCAATCGGGATTCTTAAGGGGCAACTTCGCCGTAAAACGACACTCCATACATACTAGTTTCATCAGCGAAGATTTGCTGCCTTAAGCACTTTTGTCTTACTTTTTGTGTAAAAAGTAAGTCTAAATTGTCTTCTATATTGCAATTAAAATGACAATATAAAACAACAATTAAAAACAATATAAGGTAGATTCCCGGGTCAATACTGAACCAAGTTCAGCACAGGTCCGAGAATGACACTGTCTTTTTACATATCCAAATACTCCTCTCTCAAAAAACTATAAACAACCTTATCAAAAAAAGCTCACTTCACATACATATCATTTCTAAGAATTCAATCAAGTTTAAATCATGATTTTTCAGCAACTCTTCTAGAATTCATATTTTCTTTAATGGTAGTAATAATAACTTTCTCTGCTCATATAACATCAAAAGAAATTTCTTTCATTTTCTCAACACATTCAGGAATAATTCAATTTCACCAATACTTTTTTCACAACCAATAACCTATTTCAACAGATTTATTTTTTTCAAAATATTCAACTATTCAAAAACATCATATCATCTCTCAGGTTTCTTTCAGTTTTACAATAGCTTCAAAACCTCTTTGATTTTCCCAATCAACTCTTTTTTTATCAATAAACTCTTCATAAGCTTTTACGTCTTCCAATCTTCACCACGTCATAAACTTAGATATATCATCATCCACCAAAGAAAAATACTCTTTTGCATTTTCTATTTTTGGCATCTCTATTATACATCTTTGAGTTTCTATTTTATAATCTATAGGAAGTCTAAACATAAACTAAACAATTAAATCAATAAGTTCCAAAGCTTTTTCTTTATACTCCGCTTCTTTAAACTCAGCATACAAAGTAGCTTCATTTAGAATTTCATCAATTTCATTTATTTCATTTTCTGTTAAAAATCATGTTACAGACAACTCTAAAACCTCATCAAGTCATAATAAATCATCAGTTTCTAGCACTTTTTTAAGCTTCTCTAAATATTCTTTTTTCATAAATAACATTTTAATAAATAAATTATTTTAATTTTTTATAATCAATTACATTTCAATCTTTATCAAAAGAAATCTCATACTCAATGTATTCTCAATCTATAATCCTTGGAAGCCAGATAGGATCATCTTTCCACATCTTTTCATAAGGAATATTATCAAGGTCAAACCATTCAGGCTTCATTTCTTCAGTTTCTTCAGGAACTCAAGAAAAATCATTTATCCTAAAAAGATGACATTCATTACTCCAATCAGGATTAAAAGGAAAATGAAAAAATAAAATTCAAGCAAAATCAAGTCATTCTTTTTTTACATCTATATTTGTTTCTTCTTTTAACTCTCTTATCATACAATCTTCCATACTCTCACATGCCTCAAGCTTTCATCAAGCACTATTTAAAAGTCATGCTCAAAATCATCTTTTTTTCATACATAGAAGGATTTTAGAATCCTTTATAACTATACCTAAATTTGTAAGTTTCATAAGCCAAAAAATTAAAAAAACACATAATTAATAAGAATAATTCTTATATTATGTGCTTTCGGCTCTGTTATAACACAGAGAGATACCACCTGAAAAGCTATACTCAATTTTATTTTTTTAACGAAGATTATTAACTCCGAGAAGTTCTACTAATAAAATAAAAATACTTTATTTTCTTCTTCCAGCTCGTGGTTGATAGCCACTTAAAAACGCTTTTTTTTATTTACCCTTACATTATACTTTTTTTTTTGACATTTCAATTTTATTTTTTAAAATCTTTTTTGACAAAAGTAAAATATATTTTTAAACTATGATTAATACAGAATCTCAGAAATGACTTTATTACAAACTATGATTTTTTAAAAAAGATAAACCCGATAATTTCATTGAATGAATAATAGACCTAACAAAAGAAGATTTATTATATATTCTTTGAGATAACTATGAAACATCCATTGAATTAGAAAAGCAATCAGTTACATATTTAATAAACTGAAAAGAAACATCAATACCTAATGAAAATTTATGAATAATAAAAAATAATTTATTACATGAATTTGAAAAATGAGATATTTATAATAGAATAATGGAAATTCTATATAGTGACCCAAAAGTATTAAAACACTATTTAAAAGAAGATAGTTGACAAGTCATATGCACAAACTACGAAATATTTACTATAAACTAATTTTCAAACTTATCTTTATTTTTCAAAACAAGTGCAAATACCAATACAAAAATCAAAATTGTAAAAATTAAACTTAAAGGAGAATATCAAATATAATAAAAATCCCATCTGGTAACCCAAAATATACACATCAATAATTGAAACAAAAATCAAACCAAAACTACAAAAGGATACCATTTTTTAAATTTTATCATTCAAATTCATGATATTATACTTAAAGATGAGAAAATCAACCCAAATATAGTATAAACTACTCCCCTAAAACTAAAAATTCTAAAAACATCTGATAACAAACTTATAAGTCATCCAAATATTGTAAGATATCATAATACAACAAAAACTTGCTTAAACCATCATTCTCAAAAATCATAAAGTGATTTTACAAAAGAACTTTTTACCAACTTTTTCATAAAAGAAACTGACTCTATAGTTTTAACTGCATCTTCTTGATAAAAAGCATAAACTATATCATCTGACAACTTTTCTAAACTTTTCATAAACTTTTCAAAAGAAGTTTTATCTTTGCTCATATAAAAAAAATTAGAAAATAAATTTTTATACTCTTCATAAATATTCCTTTGTTCTTGTATCAATCTTTAGTTTATCTCAAATTTCTATAAACAATGGAACTTGTATAACAAGTCATGTAGTCATAGTTGCTGGTTTTTTACCTCAAGTAGCAGTATCTCATCTTTCACCTGGCGGAGTTTCCACTACTTCTAAAACAACACTTGGTTCTAAATTAATATTAATAGGTTCTCAATTAAACTCTTGTAAGGTTACTTTATCTCAATCATTTAAAAAATATTCAGCTCAATCAAGAGCTTTCTTTTCTAAACTTACTTGTTCATAAGTAACTTGATTCATAAAATAATAATTTTCTCAATCATTGTATAAATAATCATAACTTTTTGTACTTATATCAGCAGGTTCAAAAGTATCTTTATCAGAGAAAGTTTTTGTGATATTAGATCAAGTTAATAAATTTTTTGCTTTTACATTTATAATAGAACCTCATCTTCATACAACCTTTTGTGAATAATTTACTACTTCGAATGGATTTCAATCCATTAAAAATTTTTTTCAAACCTTTAAATCATTTCAACTATACATAAAATTATAATAAATAATAAACTTATAGCATAAGTTTAAAGAAATTTTTATTATTTTCAAATTTTTGTTACAAGAAAATTTGACTATTTTTTTATTTCTATATAATAAACCATACTTATGGTATAGACAACCCGTATGCAGCTATCGTCTAGTGGTTAGGACATCGGGTTTTCATCCCGTAAACCGGGGTTCGATTCCCCGTAGCTGTACCATAAAATATACAAAGGATTAGTACTACTAATTAAATTATGTTGTATTAATCCTTAAATTATTGCACCGCGGAGTAGAGAAGTGGTATCTCGCAAGGCTCATAACCTTGAGGTCGTTCGTTCGATTCGAACCTCCGCAACCAAAAAATTAATTTTAGGGATTAGTACCTAGGAAATAGTAAAACTAATTACTTACCCCTAAATACTATTCCCTATTTTTGTCAGTATAGCTCAGCTGGTTAGAGCGCAGGATTCATATCCCTGAGGTCGGCGGTTCAATTCCACCTACTGACACCATAATATGATATAGAAACTACATATAAAAAAGTAATAAAGTATATCTAATTGTGGAATTGAAAGGAGGGTAATTAATTACTAGATGATGAAATCAGCTTGTAATTAATCTAAATCTACCAAAGTAGATTTAGCCGGATGGCCTACTGAAGTTACTAGTTATGATAATAACTTGTAACGAAAGAGCCAATTCCACCTACTGACACCATTTAAAAAACTAAACTTGTATATAATTTAAAATCCTTGTTTTAAGGATTATTTTTTTGCAAAAAACAGGTTTTTAAATAAACTAAAAACCTGAGAAATAAAAAACTATATTCTAAAATCTAAATTATGTTTATTGATGAAGTAAAATTGAAAGTAATTGCTTGAAAATGATGAAATTGAATTGTATCATGGAGAAGAGAAAAATATATTCCAAAATGATGACCTCGGTGATGAAACGGAGGTAATTGATGAAATGTATATCTACAAACAAATCAAAATTTAAACACATTATCTTTCTTTAGACACAAGAAAATTTTTAAAGCTAGTAATTGAGAAAGATGATGAACTCAAGATAAAAACTGAGTTTGATGAGAAGATTTAATCCTTGAAGTACCAGTTTGAACAATAGTTAAAGATTTAAATTCTTGAAAAGTCTTATATGACTTAAATAAAAATAATCAGAAACTTTTACTAGCTTTATGATGAAGATGATGATATTGAAATTCACACTTTGTTTCATCTACCAGACAAGCTCCTGCATTTGCTGAATTATGAGACATATGAGAAGAAGTTGATATACAACTTGAATTAAAACTTGTTGCTGATATATGAATTATATGAATTCCAAGTGCATGAAAATCAACACTTATAAATACACTAACTAATGTAAATGCAAAAGTATGAGATTACCCTTTCACTACATTAATCCCAAACTTATGAGTACTTGAACACAAAGATAAATCACTTGTTTTAGAAGATGTACCTTGACTTATACCGTGAGCTTCAAAATGAAAATGACTTTGAATAGAGTTTTTAAAACATATTGAAAGAACTTGAGTATTATTACATATAATTGACTTATATAGGCTAGATGATGCTTTTTGAGATTATGAAGATATTAGAAAAGAATTAGAGTATTTTTCAGAAGATTTAGCAAAGAAAGAAGAAATAATAGTACTTGCAAAAGCCGACTTACTTGATAAAGAGATGGTTGATTATATTCTCAATGAATTTACAAATAAATTTTCTAATAAAAAAATATTTGTAATCAGTTCAGCTACCTACCTATGATTAAACGAATTAAAAGATTACTTAATAGAAAATTATACAAAAGATAAGGAAGAAATAAACCTTGATGATACTAATATAGAAGAAATAAAATTGTATGATTTAAAAGAACAAAAAGATCCAAATGATTATAATTTAAGATATATTTGAAACTTTACATTTGAAATAAAATGAGAAAGAATTGAACAAATAGTTAGAATGACAGACTTTTTAAATATAGATTGAGTTATGAGAGTTTATGATGTACTTGAGAAAATACAAGCAATTAAAAAAATTGAAAAAGAACTTGCAAAAATATATGAAAAAGAAAATATTGACAATAGTTCTTTCTTTGAATGATGAAGTGATGAAGACATAGCCCCTAAAATAATTATTGGAAATAAAACTTTGAAATTAGATAAATTGAAATATAATCTTTAGACAAAAATTTATAAATTATACATTTTAACATCTTTTCTATGATTGATATAAAAGTTTTTGGACATAAAGTTCCCGATACAGACACTATTTGTTCGGCTGTTATACTAACTAACTACTTAAACAATAAATGATATAATGCAAAAGCATATAAATTATGAGAATTAAACAACGAAACAGCTTACCTTTTTGATTTATTAAATTTAGAAATTCCAGAAACAATCACATCACTTCCTAGTTGAACAAAAGTAGCTCTAGTTGATCACAACGAAAAATCTCAAACAATAGATAATATTGATGAACTTGATATAGAATACATAGTTGATCATCACAAATTTTCTATAACAACATCAAATCCTATTAATATAAGAGCCGAAAAGTTAGGTTCAACAGCTAGTGTACTATATAAAATGTATAAAGAATCTAATATAGAAATATCAAAAGAAATATGAACTTTAATGTTAGCAGCTATTTTATCTGATACACTACTTTTTAGATCAGCTACAACAACAAAAGAAGATACTATAATAGCAGAAGAACTTAAATCAATAACTTGAATAAATGATTTCAAAGAATTCATGAATCCTCTATTTGAAGCAAAATCTAACTTATGAGATATCAATGTAATTGATCTAATAAAATATGATTATAAAGAAACTGAAATTGCATGAAAAATGATATGAGTATGAACTATTGAAACAGTAAATCCAAGTTATGCTTTATGAAGAAAAGAAGAAATATTAAAATGACTAGAACAGATAAAAAAAGATTGAAATTTGGAATTTATAATGCTTAGTGTAGTAGATATATTTTGAGAAAAGAATATAACAATAGTACTTAATTGAAAAGATTCAGAAATAGTTGAAAAAGTATTTGATACAAAAATCGAAAATAATTTAGCTGATTTAAAAAATAGATTATCTAGAAAAAAACAAGTTGTCCCTAATCTTACAGAATATTTTAATAATTTATAAAAGACTTTATCTTTAGTTTTTTAAACTTTTATTCTTTTACTCTTTATTTTTATGTATAAACTAACAAGACAAGAAGCTGCTGACCAACTAAATATATCTACAAGAAGTGTTGACAGATATATAAAAGCTTGAAAACTAAGAACAAGAAAGGACTGAAAAATAGTATATGTTCACAAAGAAGATATTGAAAATTTTAAAAATCCTTGAACAAAAAACCAAGAAATCATAGTTCCTTCAAAAAAAGTTGAAGTACAAAAAGATAAAAATAATACCCATAAACAAGAAATATCACAAAAAAATGATAGCTCATTGGCTGTTCTTGATAATATTTATGTTGATCTAAAAAATGAAATACAAAAAAAAGATATAATTATACAAGATTTATCTATAAAACTTTGAAGAGCAGAAGAAATAGCAAAAAATTCAGTTTCAAGTTCAGATTTCAATAAAACACAATTACTTCTTGAAGAATGAAGAGAAATATTTGAAAAAGAAATAAACAACTTAAAACATGAAAAATACAAATTATTAAAAGACTTAAAATACGAAAAATCTACAAATACTATACTTATATGATTTATTTTTGTACTTATAATAGTTTGAATTGTTATTTGGTTTATAAATGTATAAAGATAAAATATAAAAAAGAAAAAAACTACTATTTTTAGTTTCTATCTTTTATCCGTCCTCATAGTTCAACGGATAGAACAATCCCCTCCTAAGGGATAGATGTAGGTTCGATTCCTGCTGGGGATACCATAACACAAAAAAAATAAAAATCCTTTAAAGGATTTTTATTTTTGTAAATATGTTTTTGTTAAATATTCATTTGTTTTGTTTTTTATTTCAGTTTTTAATTCGACTTTTACTTGTTCCTGTAATTCATCTTTTGTATATGTATTTCATTTATATATATATTGTTTAGTTCAATCTGGCATATTAATAACATCTGCTTCTACTTTAAACCATTTTTCTTTAATTAATCATTCAGGTACTCATGTAATAGTTCAAGTAGCAATTACATTTACTCATCCAGTAGAATTATCAACAACATTATTATTATTGTTAGTATTATTTTCAACAATTGTGACTCATGTTATTGTAGAATTATTATTACCCCCTTTATCATCAGGATTATCTTTTCAAGTATTTGAAACTATCGTCTGAACTTTTGTAGCTATATTTAACAAACTAGTCTTATAATTTTCAAGAGAATGATTTTTGGGATCTATACTCATTAGAAAAGTAACAATTCAAGTCGTTATAACTAAAAGAGTTATAATGAATGCAAAGTTAGTTTTTGGTAACATTCTAATTCACCTAATCTTCTTTAAAATTTGTTTTTCATTTCTATGAAAATCAGAATCATAATTTACAAACAAATCTTTTTTAACTTCTTCAACTTTTTCTACTTGTTCATTCTTTAGTTCTTTTTTCTTATCATCTTTATGTTGAGAACTTGAAGAAAAAAAACTTTTTAGTGATACCATTTTTTTTCAAAACCCATGTAAATCTTCTTCTTTATGATCATCTCAAGGATTACTTTCTAATTGTTTTTCTTCTACTTGATTAGTTTTCAATTGAATAGATTCAGTATTTCCTTTATCAACAATATTTATTACAGGGGCAATAATTGGTTCTACTTTTTCTTTCAGTTCTACTTGTTCTACATTTGCTTGAATTGATTCAGTATTTTCCTGTCATCCTATCTTTAATATAGGAGCTACAATTGGTTCTGCTGTTTCTTTCAATTCTACTTGTTCTACATTTGCTTGAATTGATTCAGTATTTTCCTGTCATCCTATCTTTATTATAGGAGCTACAATTGGTTCTGCTGTTTCTTTCAATTCTACTTGTTCTACATTTGCTTGAATTGATTCAGTATTTTCCTGTCATCCTATCTTTATTATAGGAGCTACAATTGGTTCTGCTGTTTCTTTCAATTCTACTTGTTCTACATTTGCTTGAATTGATTCAGTATTTTCCTGTCATCCTATCTTTATTACAGGTTGTGTAATTGCTACATCTCAATTACTAATTCATCATCATAAATTACCATTAGTAATTATCGTGGAATTATTATCAAGCGATAATTCATTATTTAGAGTATTTCAAACTTCCCCCTCAATACCTAAATTATTTATTTTTATTTTTATATTATCCATATTGTTAATATTAAAAAATTAA
>JAQUWS010000049.1 GCA_028692735.1 Candidatus Altimarinota bacterium | reverse complement strand
TTCTATAAATCAAACTTACTCAATAAATAGGGAACTCAAGTGGTACATCTTTTTCAAATACATTTAAACTATCTGTTCTTATACCATGTCTTCTACCTGTTTTTCTTACAGTTTTTGGATTAAACCAAGCTCATTCTATGATGATATTTTTTGTTGTATTTGATACAGCAGAATCTGCTCAACCTATAACTCATCATAGTGCTATAACTTTTTCTTTATCAGCTATAACTATATCTTCACTTGTCAATTTATAAGTTTTAGAGTCAAGAGCCTTAAATTCTTCTCCATCTTTAGCATATCTTATAACTATATTTCAAGCTACTTTATCAGCATCAAAACAATGAGTAGGTTGTCAGTAAAGATATAAACTATAATTAGTTACATCTACTAGTAATCATTTTGAAGTATTTCAAGACACATTTACTACTTGTTTTATATCTTCTTTTGCTTCTACATTAGCAACTCAAGAAATACTAAGTCAAATATATCTTTTAACAACACCAGTAATTTCATTTTCTATAAGGAAATCATTTGATAGATTCCCGCCTTCGCGGGAATGACAGAAAGGAGTAAAATCATTTTTTTCATATCATAAATCCACTTCTTTTTTGTTTATAGCACATATCTCTCTTGCAAGTCATACATGACTAAACATATCAGGTCTGTGATTTATTCATTTATTATCTATTTCTATGATTGCATCATTTTTTCATAGATATTCTCTCATAGACATTCACATCTTTGCATTTTCATCAAGTTCCATAATAGTTTTTTGTCTTTCTTCTACAAGCCCAAGTTCGTCTTCACTACAAATCATTCATTCACTTGTTTCTCATCTTAATTTTGTTTTTTCTATCACAAAATCTTCCCCAAGTTTTGCTCAAACTATAGCTACTGGTACTTTGATTCATGCTCTTACATTTGGAGCACCACAAACTATTTGTTTTTCTTCTCCAAGGATTTCAACTCTACACACATTTAATTTTTCACTATCAGGATGTCTATGACACTCAATTACTTTTCATACATATACATCTTTTAAATTATCTCATTCAAGTTCAACTCATTCAACTTCAGCTACATGCATAATTATATCCTGAGCTATTTGTTCAGGAGATTCTACAAAAGGAATTATTTTTTTCAGTGTTTGGTAAGAATATTTCATAATTTTTAGAAATAAAAAAATTAAATTGCTTTGATAAAAAACTTTTATCTTTAGTCTTTAAGCTTTATTCTCATAAATATATACAAAAACAAAAAAAATACAAGAAAACAAAAAGACTTTACAAAAAAGTAAAGTCTAAACAAGATTTTTCTCATATTTTTCCCAAAGAAGTATTGTGAAAGGAAGTATTAGTAAAAATAGTCATCTAATTAATAATCAAGATTGAAGTATTTCATTTGTATCAATTTTAGTGAAGAATAATAACACATAAAGCATAATCAATGATAACATTCTTCATATCCACAAAACAATTTCTCTAAGTATCATTGCAGGGAAAAAATCACTTTTTTCAGTTTTTATACTATCCATTAAAGCTAAATCATACACATGTTCGGAAACTCTAAAAATAGGACTTAAAAATATATTTGCTAAAGAAAATAATATAAAAAAAGTTAAACTAAAAATTATTCAAAATACAAAATTTGTTAAAAAAAGTAAAAAACAAATTATAAAATAATATTTTAATCTAGTATGAGTATTCCTTTTAAAAGATAAATTTATAACAACATAAGTAGAAATCAAAGTTAAAATTCATTGAAATAATCAAATATTTATCTCATTTTTAAGTAGTACAATACTTATAATTGGAATCAAAACCAACTCAAAACTTCTTATTATTCCTCATCAAAATAAAAAATATATATGTCAGTACTTGTATTTTTTAAAACAAAAGAAATTCTTTAAATCAGACAGAGTTATTTTATTGGGAGTATAAGAGTCAATATTGTTTATGATAAAAAAAGAAGATATATATAAAAGTGGTAACATAAGAAATAAAACAAGATATCAATCAAAATTAAATATATCTCATAAATAAAAGATTCAAGAAATAATTAAGGGGGTTATTATTTGTAATATATTTCTTCAAGCAGAAATAGAAGAAGAATAAAAATCTCTATTTTCATCTTTTATATTTTTTAGTTCTTGAGTATGTACTGCACACCGAAAAGTACCATTTCATAATCAATACAAAATTCAGAAAATATAAGTTCAAAAAATATTTGAGTTAAATATAAGTAATGCTATAAAAGACAAAGTAAAAAATACATATCAGATATAATACATATTTTTTATATCTTTATTTATCAAACTCATAATCCATCATACAAAAGAAAATCATATAAGATTAAAAGTAAAAAAAGTCAAATTGTAAAATATGATATCTTTAAATGAATTGTGAATTTTAAAAACATATATATTTACAAAAATCATAGCAATAACTGATCAAACTGCATAAATCCACATCAAGTAGACCATAGCTTTATTTGATAGTGGTAGTTTTTTAAAATTGTTTATAAAAAGTTTAACCATAAAATTGTATAAAAAAACAAAAAATCTAGTAATAATTTACTAGATTTTTTAATATTTAAAAGTTTATTTTTTCATTTGTTCTGTCTTTTTCATTCTAGCGTAGAATTTATCAACAGCTCAAGTTTTCAAAATCTTTTGTTCTCCAGTATAAAATGGATGACAACTAGAACAAACTTCTATTCTTGTATCTCATTTTATTGTAGAACTTACTTCAAATATAGCACCGCAAGAACAAGTAACTTTGATATCGTTAACTTTTGGATGGATTTTTGCTTTCATAATAATTATATCTTAATTTGTTCGCCTAAGTACGAAACAAAAATGTAAAAACATTTGGTGCCCAGGGAGAGACTCGAACTCTCACGCCACTACAGCATTGGTTTCTAAGACCAACATGTCTACCATTTCATCACCTGGGCTTATTTTAGATATTTAGCTTTAATACATAAAAAATAGAAAAAACATATTTCCATTCTATATTCTAACTACTAAATTCTATATTCTATTTTTTAGATGGTGGGCAGGGAGTGATTTGAACACTCGAAGGCTGAGCCAACGGATTTACAGTCCGTCCCATTTGACCACTCTGGAACCTACCCGAAAATAATAAAAGATTAGCCTCTAGTGCATAGGCATTAGACAAAAATTATATTTTCCACTCCCTAATCACTAAGTACTAATCCCTATTAACTATTTTAATGGAGCCACTTATCAGATTTGAACTGATGACCGTTCGCTTACAAGGCGAATGCTCTACCAACTGAGCTAAAGTGGCAAAAAAATATTTAAGCAAGACATATACTATTAAAAAAGATATTTTTGTCAAATAAAATATTATAAAATTTGTAAAAAAAAAGAAAATGATTAAATTTTATATATTAAAATTATTTAATTTATTATGTTTTATAAGGAAAAACTAGAAAATTTCTTAAAAGAAAAAAAAGAAGAAAAAAAAGTTATAGTTATATATGGTCCAACTGCTTGTTGAAAAACTGCAAGTAGTATAGATATAGCAAAAAAACTTGATACAGAGATTATTAGTACTGATAGTAGACAGATTTTTAGATATATGGATATATGAACAGCAAAAATAAAAGAAGAAGAAAAAGAGTGAATTCCACATCATATGATAGATATAATAAATCCAGATGAATCTTATAGTGTTGCTGAGTTTTTTAATGAATCAATAAATATAATGCAAGAATTATGGAATAAATGAAAAATTCCAATTTTATGTGGTTGAACGGGGCTTTATATAGATAGTTTAATTTATGATTTTTCTATTCCAAAAGTTAAGGAAAATAAAGAATTAAGAGAATCTTTAGAACAAGAAGCAAGAAATTATGGAAATGAATATGTATATGATAAATTGGTGAAACTAGATCCAGATTATGCAAAAACACTTCATCCAAATAACTTAAGATATGTGATAAGAGCGATAGAAGTAAAAACTATGACTTGACTTGCAAAAAGTGAATTTGTGAAAGAAAAAGCTCTTAAATATGATACTTTGTTTATAAATCCATATTTTTGAGATAGAAAAACTTTGTATGAAAGAATAGATAAAAGGGTTTTTATGATGATAGATGAATGATTAGTAGAAGAAGTAAAAAAACTTCTAAAAATGTGATACAAAGATACAGATTTTTGATTAAAAACAATATGATATAAAGAAATAATTTCATATCTAAAAAACGAAATAACTTTAGATGAAACAATTTCACAAATTCAACAAAACTCAAGAAATTATGCCAAAAGACAAATAACTTGGTTTAAAAGATATGAAAAATAAAAAAAATGGAAATTTATGATAAAGTGTCATCCCGGACTTGATACGGGATCTCTCCGGGAAAATAAAGTAGCTTTAATAAATAAAATTAAAATTTATATACAATAAAAAAACAAAAATCAAAGGATTTTTGTTTTTTTTACATTTCCACATCTATTATTGAAAAATGGTAAAATCAAAAGCTCAAATTGTAGTTTGTTGAGGAACATAGAAATCTATATCTTTTTTATATCAAGTTGTTTTTCAAGCAGCACTAACTTTTGCATAATAATTAGCAACATAAGTTCAAACTGGAAATACTATTCTATATTCTAAATAAGGGATTTGAGTTCAATTTATAGTTTCAAGATTATTTAATACATAAAGTTTTAACGTACATCAAGAAAGAGCACAATTGTTATTAGTATAAAAAGTTTGAAAATTTTGTTGAGTTTGATGTCAATCTAATAAATATCAAATTCTATTATTTAACTTAATTGCTGTTGTTCAATTAGAGGGGTTTATATTTGATCATAATATATAACTTCAACTACAAGTTAAACTTCAACCATTTGATGAAAGTTTCCAGTTTATATATGGTATTGTACTTCAAGAAAGGGTTTCAATAGTAGTTCAGCTTCAATCTAAATTAGGAACTTTAAAAACAAAATTGGTTTGAGCCCAGTTAATAGCTCATTTTAATAATAACTGAGTTGGTTGACTTATAGATATAGCATTATAATTACCATTATAATCACTTGTTCATTCTCAAGCAGATGGAATAGTATTTCAAGTTGATATTAAAGAATATGAGTATCAAACGGCAGAAGACGGCATAGTTTTTCAAGTCTCATAATATGCATCTTTTCATTTCATATTATACAATAAATCCTCAATTCATGAATATGCTTCATAATATGCAGCAACTCAAAACTCCATTCATTTAGTATTTTTAAAGAAAGGTATTACATATTGTAAAAGATAAATAGCAATTATATTGCAAATTAACATTAAGAAAATTGCAATAACTAAAGAAAAAGCATTTAAGTTATTTTTTTTCATAAAAAATACATTAACAAATATTTACTTTTGACTAAATAAGTCACTTAAAGTAATTGTGGTAGAAAAATTTAATTCAGGGACTTCTCATTTTATTGTTTTTCTTTTTTTCCGACTAGGAACAAGAGTATAAGATATTCTCAAATAAGGAGAATAAATAGACGTAACCATGGGGTCTTTCCAAGCTAAATTTAAATCTCTATTTGGATATAGAAAGAATTTAACATTTTTTACACTAACCGTATCTGAAAACAAAGGAACCCGATAGTTTGTAGTATTTGATCAAGCTATAATTCCTCATATTCAAGAAAAACTAGGAGATACAACCCACGTATCAGTAATTCAATCATATAATCAATTTGAAGGAGATGAGTAATTGTGATTTACTCACCAATCTTTTGCATTAAGTTTTATAAATTCAAGTTGTCAAAAACATCAATCTCAAGTAGGATTACTTTGTGTAGTAAAATCACAAGTCGCAGAAGTCGGTTTATTTGAATCTAGCGAGACATTCCATCTAAACAAAGTTCTAGTTTTTTTATCTCAACTAATTAAATATAATTCCTGAACAGCTCAACTACTATCAAAAGTTTCAGGTCATATTCCTATGTTTTCATCATCATCATCACCTACTATACTTCAATCACAGTTTTCATCTCATAATTTCATTCATGCAGCTGGAAGACATTTTGATGTATCATTGTTTTTGTTTGAATTATAATCAATAAATTGAATACTATATTCTCAATATCTTTGAGGTTTTGTTTTTACATTTCAAGGATAAGAATTAAAAGTATTGTTAAAACATCATCATGTTCACATACTAGTTCAATTTCTACTTCTGCATAGATATATATAATCTCAGTAATTTGTTGTTCATACAATTCATCAAGATCAAAAATTTCAATATCATGTATCTTTTAAATAATGTCAACTCTGATAAGTTGTATTTCAAACTACTCTTCTATTAAAATATTCTTCATAATCTATAACTCATCATTTTTTTATCTCTTCAAAAAGTTTCTCTGAAAAATAATAAGCTTCTTTTTCAATATTTGTTTTTTCTACAAGTTTGACTTTTCAAATTGAGACGTTTGAAAAGACATAAAATCATGAAGTTATGATAAATGAAAAAATAGTTATGGAAATAAGTATTTCTACTAGTGTAAAAGCCTTTTTTTTAGAATTTAGAATATAGAATATAGGGCTTAGTATTTTATTATTTTCTGTATTATATAATCATTTATTTTTCTTCATAGTTTATTTATTAGTAAGTAATTACTTTAATTTTTCTATATTCTAGTTTTATTTATAAAACAGAAAATCAAATAAATCTTTTATAAATCTTCATACTTTATATAAAGTAGGTTTTTTCCAAAAATACTTAGGCCAAAGTCTGAAAATATAATCAAAAAAATCAAAAAAAGTAGTTCTAATTAATCTAGATTTTGAGCTAAAAAAAAGCAAAACACTCTTAAAAGAAGTATAAAAAAAACTAAAAATAAATCAAACTACATCAAAAAATTTATTTTCTATTTTTATTTTATTTTCTTTCATTTTTGAATATACTAAATTAAATATTTTTTCTATTATAAAAAAATATTTAATTTAGTAAATAAAAATTTTATTTTTATATATAAATATATGGAATATAGAGATAGAGCAAAAAGTAGAAAAGTAAAAAGACAATTGTTACATGTAATTGATTTAGTTAAATTAAAATGATTAAATTTAACATTACCCAAAAAAATAATCTTATCATGAAATGTGATTTGATTTTTTTCTTTATTTTTTAGATGGGTTGATTCAACATCATCAATATCAGATAATATAGGAGGAGCTTTTTCAAGTCTAGCATGAAAAACAGGATTATCTTTATTGATAGTACATATCCTTGTATTTTTCTTAATATTTTCAAAGAAAAATAAAGACAAACTTAAATTAAGTATTGATTCACATATCAAAGATTTTTCTTTAGTTATCATAAGTTGAGTTATAATAACAATCTTATGAATAAATGCATTTTTTTATGTAGATTGACTACAACACTTTTCTTCTGATATAATTTATTGACCATGAGTTATAGCAGAAATCTCAGCGTGAATTATGATAATTGTAGGATGATTTTTATTAAGAAGTGATTTCTATAAAAACATAAACAAAGTATATATAAATGAATCAGAAGATGAAGAACAAGATCAAGTTGATGAAGAAAGCAATATGAGTCTACCATTTTAAAGATTATGTTTAAACAAGAAAAGTTAGTTATTATGCTAACTTTTTTTTTATAAATAAAACTTTACAATTAAGATAAAAAACATAAATTTGAAATAAATAATTTAGTTATTAATTAAATAAAATGAATAAAAGGAAAATCTTGAGTAATATATTTTCGTTGCTTCTAGTGATTATAATTCCTATAGTATCTTTAAATATTGTGTTTGCGAAAACAAATATAATAATTCCATCAAACACTACTTCTCTTAAAAACAAAACATCAAGTATAGTTGATGAGAACAATAAAAATTATGATTGAATAATAGTTAAATATAAAGATTGAACTATAAATAAATCATCAATAGATGCCACAATAACATCAAATTGATTAGAATTACAGGAAGAAATAACTTGAAAAGGAATTTCTTTATTAAAAATAAAAGATAAAAATTCATCAATAGATAAGATAATAAAAAATCTAAAAAGTGATTGAAATTTCAAAGTTGTACAACCAAATTACTTATATAGTATTGACTCAATAGATTCAAACGATACATATAAAGATAATTTATGGGGATTATACAATTTTTGACAAAATATAGAATCTCAAGCATGAACTATATGAAAAGATATATCATTTGATAAAACAATAAAAATTTTTTCTTGAAGTACATATTTATGATCTCCATGACAAACAATAGCGATAATTGATTCAGGAGTTGCTTATAATCATCCCGACTTAATTAATAGAATGTGGGATTGAACAAATTGTAAAGATGAAAATTGAAATAATTTAGGTTGATGTATACATGGTTATGATTTTTATGATAATGATAAGAATCCACAATGAGAATACGAAAGTCACTGAACTCATATTGCCTGAATTATATCATGACAAATGAATAACTGAATTTGAGGAATTTGAGTTAATCCAAATTCAAAAATAATGGCAATAAGAACTTGAGAAGAATCTTTTTCTACAGTTGCAATCATAAAAGGAATTTATTTTGCAAAAGAAAATTGAGTAAAAATTATAAATGCTTCTTTTTGATATAATTGATGAACTTATTGAGTTGATGGATTATTATATGATTCAATAAAATCTTTTACAGATGCAGGATGATTATTTATTGCTGCATCTTGAAATAATTGATATAATACTGATGTTTTATCAAACAGATTTTTTCCAGCAGCATTTAAAACTACAAATTATACAGATTCCTTGTGATATCTTACATGAGCATATGTCTCTTGATGATATATTTTTACTTGAATTACAAATATGATATCAGTTGCAGCAAGTGATAATCAAGACAATAAAGCAAGTTTTTCAAATTATTGAATTGAAACAGTAGATATTTGAGCTCCTTGAAAATCTATATATTCATCAGTTTTATGAACAATAAATCTTTTTAATCAAAATTTAACTTGAAATACATTATCACTAGCAACTTGATGAATAAATTTTAATTGGGGAATTGATTGATACTGATATTTACGGTGAGATTTAAATTCCCCATATTGAACTTGAACAGAAAGTTATATAGAAAAACAAGTAGATATATCATCTGTAAATGCCCCATCTCTTAATTTTTCTTTATGGTGTGATGCATGATCAAGTCTTCCTTGACTAGATGATTATTCAACAGATTATTTGAAATTATCATTTTCTACTGGATGAACTTTTAGTGATTATGCAAAATATAATTATACATCATCAACACTACCTTATTACACATCTTGATGATATTATAATAATTTTTCAATTCCAATAAAAAATTATAAATCATCAAATTTTAAATTTCGTTTTACTTGGCATACAGATGATATAAGTGATACAGATAATTGATGTTTTATATATAACTCATTAAAGATAGATTGAAAAGATAATTGAGAATTAAACACATATGAATATAAAAATTGAACATCAATGGCTACTCCATATGTAGCTTGATTAACATCATTATTATGGAGTTATAAACCAACTTTAACATGATTAGATATAAAAAATGCTATATTGTTGAATTGAGATGATGTATTATCTATGAGTTGAACTACAACTACTTGAAAAAGAATTAATTCATACAAGTCTATATTGTCATTGATGACTTTATGAAATATAAGTTGATTTAAAGGCTATACAAATACTTGAAAAACTCAACAACTTTCAACTTGAGTTATTACAAGTACAAGAAATCCATACTTTGAGTGGAGTGATGATGTGTGACAAGAAGCTTTAAGTGGATATATATTAAATATGTCAGACCAATCATGAACTATATTTCCAACTGTAACAACAAAAAATAAATTCTATACTTGATTTATAATTCCAGCTGACTGAATTTATAATTTTTCAGTATATGAAGAATTATTAAATTGAAATACATGATCAGTTATTAATTCATGAGATTTTAGCTTCGATATAACTTGACCAAACAAATTAACAAATCTAGATTATCCTACATTAATAAACAAATTAAATTACCAAAATTTTTATATAACTTGATCTTGAGATTCAATTGATTCTTGAAGTTTGATTGAATTGACTTTAAGTTGAGTTAATTTATCAAAAACATTTTCTTGATTTTTACAATGAGAATCATTTAGTTTTTCTTGAATAAATACTACAACAATAAATGATT
>JAQUWS010000048.1 GCA_028692735.1 Candidatus Altimarinota bacterium | reverse complement strand
GACTAAAACCCCCAACAAATTTCTACTTTTGTATAGTTAAAAATATAAAAAAACTTCAAGATTTTTCTTGAAGTTTTTACAATATATATGAATTAAATATAAACAATTTTTAACTTTTAATATTATCCAAATCTAGATAATCATCTATTCTAATTTGCCGAACAAATTCATCCACATGTGATACTAGTATCATTCATCATTTAAATTCATCAAGTGCTTTTGCTATGACTGGGATATGTCTAAAATTTATATGATTAGTTGGTTCGTCAAGTATTAATATTCATGGTTGTAAAAATACAAGTCTACAAAATGCAACAAGTCATTTTAATCATTCTGATAAATCTCAAATACAAGTTTTCATAATCTCTCATGTAATCAAGAATCAAGCAGCCTTTGATCTAAGATCTTGCTCTGGCATACCTTCTCAAGCTGTTTCTCTAAGACAATCATAAACAGTTTGAGAAAAATCTAAGTTAGAAAAATCTTGTCTATAGTAACCTATCTTAACTCATGGACTAAGTTTACATCAATCTTCTTTTCCAGAAACTATTTTTTCAAGTAATGTTGATTTACCAATTCAATTTGGTCCAGATAATAGTAAATGATTATCTTTTTTTAGTTCTATGTTTACTTTTTTTACAGTTACTTCATCATTTTCAATTACATGAACTGAATTTATCTCTAAAAGAACTCATCCTATATCTTCTTGTAATGGGATTGTAAACTCTCTAATAGTTTTATCTTCTTTTCTTGTATCAACCATTTCATCTTCCATTTCTTCTGCTGCTTCTCTCATCTTTTTTGCAACAAGTCTTAATTTACCTCATTTATGAGCAAAAACTTCTGCTTGTTCTTTTTTTGCTTGTGCTTCTTTTTTTAGTCTTGCATTAGCCATATTTTCTTTTTCTATGTTTCTTTTTATTTGTTCAACTACATCATTGTAATCTCATACAAATTGTTCTACTTTCTTAGTGTGTATATCAAGATATAATACTCCATCAGTAAAACTATTTAAAAATTCACTATCATGAGAAATAACAATAACAGTTTTTTTATAATTTTGTAAAAATGTAGTTAAATGCCAAATTCAATCTTTGTCTAAATTATTTGTTGGTTCATCTAAAAGTAATATATCAGGATTTTGAATTAATGCAGCGGCAAGTAATAATCTTGCTTGTTGTCATCCTGAAAAAGCTTTGATTTGTTTATCAAGAGGAGCTTTTAGATTTACTACATCAAGAATTTCATTTATTTGTTTATCTATGTTAAATATAGTTTTGTCAGGAAAATATTTTCTGAAAAATGCTTGAACTGTTAACTCTTTATCTTCTTGTAAAACAACTTGATATCAAGTAGCTATTGTGAATTTTTGTCAAATATTTATTTGTCACGATTTTTTTTCTATACTACCATTTATTAACTTGAAAATAGTTGATTTTCAAGCTCAGTTTTGTCCCATTATAGTTATTTTAGATCATTTTCTAACATTGAAATTTACAAAATCTAGGATTGGTTTTCTAAAATCATAGAAAAATTCTACATCCTTAAAACTTATTACATTTTCATTTGAAACAGCCATTTTTATTTAAATTAATTTTTAATACCTCTTCATTTTATGAAAAAGCTGAAAAAAGCAAGTTTTAGGTAAATTTAATAACCTAAATTTACTTATCAAGGGATAGTTAATAATTCATCAAAAGATAAAATTATTGAGACAGTTAATAAATTAATTAAATAGTAAAAAATATTATTTAGTATATTGAGTGTACTTATTTGTCACTTTTTATGATTTTTTTTGTTATATATTATAAGGTTTATTTTTTAATTGTTTTAATATGAAAAAAATATTTGTATGATTGTTTTTGTCTTTAGTTTTTTTTCAAGTGAATGCAACAGAAGATGTGCTTATTTGTCCTATGATTTATTCTCCTGTGTGCTGAGTTGATTGAAAAAATTATGGTAATTCTTGTGAAGCTTCAAAAGTGTGAGTTAAGTATAATTGAGTTTGCTTGTGAAAGATGCTTGAATTTAGATATAAAAAAGAGTGGGAAAATATTTATAAGAAATATTCCTTAAAACTTGATAATGTTAAGAAAGTTGTACTTTTTGATAGGCTTGTAATTAAAATTGATAACTTACTTGAAAACACAAATTTTACTACTAAGAAGTATTCTTTGTTGTCATATCTAAAAAATATGGTTTCATTATCTTTACAAACAGATATATATGAGCAGAAAATAAAAGATAATATTTCTGAACTCAGTCCTATTCCATCTGTTTTGTGATGAAAATGGTATGTTACAAAGATAGACTGGATTGATAAAAATACAGCTTTGGTTGATTATGAGGATTGACATATATTATCAAATGTAAAAGTTCGTTTAAATGTCATATGAGATAGTATAAAAGTTTCAACAATTGAGAAGATATTAAATATAAAGCATGATTTTGATAATAAAAGTTTTTCTTTAGTTTTTAAAATACCAAATGAATGGGAATGAAAATATATATATAAGGCTTTAAATAATCAGGTTCTGCAATTTGTGTATAAATCAAGTAAAGAATGAGATAATATGCTTTTTAACATAAACTTTGATAAAAAATCTGATTTCGAAAAAGAAGAAAAAGAATGACTTTTAAATAAAGTTAAATTAAAAGAAATTTGAGATTATGTTATATCTTATTCAAATTCACTTGATATGCCTTATATTAATGATTATGATATCAAAAACTATTTATCTATGATTAATCAAGTTGATGATATATTAAATAGATTAGAGATTTTTTAAATATATTAGGTTGTTTATTAGAGATAAAATTTATATTTTATCTCTTTTTTTTGTTTCTGTTTATGGTTAAATTATTATTTATTTTTATAGAAAAAAGTATTTGATTTTTATAGAAAAAAGTATATAATTTTTATAGCTGTATTTTACTTATTTTAAGCCAATTTTAATATATGATTAGTTTTAACAAAATAGTTAATAAGTTGTCAAAAAAATGATGAAAAATAATTTTTAAGGAAGATATATTTGAGTTAATTGATCCTGAAAAAAAACAGGAAAAGTCTAATTTTTTGGATAAAGCTGTTTATAAATTAAAGGCTTTAAATATGATAATTTCATTGAAATCTGGAGTTTATATTGTGCCTGATGAAGATGATTTAAAACTAAATGAAGTTGATTTACTTGAAAAGTATTATATAAAATTATTAAAAAAATATATAACTTATTATGTTTGAAATGATTATTTTATATCTGGAAATAAGGCTTTACAAATTCATCTTAAGGATTATTGAGTATCTAAGAAAATACATATTATTAGTAGGAGTTTAGATAAAAAAATAAAGGTTTGAGATTATGAGATTATTTTTAAGACTATTTCTATGACTGAAAAATGAAAAAAACTTAATTTATATAGTAGATTTTCAAGGTTTGTAGACACAAAACAAGTTGATGATATAGAATTAAAAATAGCTAATTTAGAATTAGCATTGCTTCAAAGTGCTTTGGTTGTAGATACTTTTGAATGAATTGATATAAATTTATTAACAAAGACTATAAAGAAGTATTCTAAGTACTTTAAAAAAGAAATTTTTGAGGAGTTAGCACAGTTTAAGTTTGTTATGTCATTTAATAGGTTAAAAGAAATAAGTAGAAATATAGATAAAAATTTATATGAAAATTTTTTAGATATAATAAAGAAAAATTGATGATTGTTTATATGAGAATGATTAAGAAAGATTTAGTTTTTCTATATCTTTTTTTACTTTGATTAAAGTACTTTTTATTTTTTTAAGTTTGGTTAATGTAGAAACAACATAATCAGATTTATAATTCGGATTTACTTTTATTATATAATTTTCTCTATAAATCATTATATTTATGTATTCTATTAAGTATTCAATATATGGAATAGCATAAATTATTTTTTTATTTTTGTTTTTTATATGTATTTTTATATCATTTGTGTAATATCTAAGAGTTTGTATAAAAGGGGATTCTTTTACAAATTTTGCTTTTTCTGATTCTGGAAGTGATTCAAATTCTTCATCATCAGGGCACTTACTTAAATCTTTAAAAACTTCTTTTGAGAAACCTAATTCTGCTGATATCTCATATATGTCTAATAATTCAGAATTTTTAAAATCTAATCCCCATAAATTAGCCTCCTTTACTTTTCATTTTATAAAATCAAATTTCTTAACAATTTCATGTTCAGGAATATAAAATCATCTATATTTATTTCATATTTTTGTATTAAGATGTGGAATCAAAGTTCAACCAGATGATTCTTTTTTTATTATATATTGTTTAAAGAAATCTAATCTTTCTATAAAATCTTTAACATTTAAATTCGGATGAAATAATAAATTGAAATCAAATTTGATTCTTTTATTGTCTTTGAAACGATTATAAAATCTATCAAAGTTTTTAAGTCATTTTTGTAATTTTTCTTCTGAGGCTATTTTATTAAAATGAGTTCTTTCTATGAAGTCTCAATCTCATTTTTCATGTAATGCATCTATTCAAAATCTCATAAATATAGTAAGTTTTGGCCGTTTTTTTAGCAATTTTTCTAGTGTATCTATTATTATATTATAATTGTCTTCATTTCACATTCATATAAAGTCACCAAATTGATCAATTTGATGAATTCATTTTAAATCTATATTTAATAAAAACTTAGAATATTTATGTATTTGTTGAAAAGGATTAGCTCATGATATTCAAATATGTCTTATCATTGTATTTTTATTTGTTCTTGTTTTTCTTATATGTTTTTTTGCAAGTTTTATACTGGAATTAAATTCTTTAATAGTTTTTTCTAAATCATAAGTTTTTTTGCAATTATTACCTTGTTCGTTGACTAAAGCACAATATCAGCATTTATTTAGACAAGGATTATCATTTATTGTAAAATCAAAAGTTAAGTTTCAGTAATCAATATGAAATGGGATAAATACTTTGTTTCATATTGTAGAATCTTCAGAATTCAAGTTTTTTTGTGTAATTATGTTTTTTGGAATTGAGTCTTCATCTGTAAAATGTAATACTTGTTTTTTATCTCTATAAAATGAGTTTTTGTTATCAAGTTTTGATATAAATTCTATAAATTCTTTTGCTCATCAAATATTTATTAAATCAAATCAATATTCAAATGTTGTTTTTAATAATTCTTTGTCTGTATGTCAGTTATAATCAGCTCATCAAATTACAAATATAACATTATCATTTTTTTCTTTTATATTTTTTATTACATTTGATACTCTTGACATCAATTTAAATCATCACAAAGAAGAAAATCAAATAAATACTGTTTTGTTTTCTTCTTTGTATTTCATACATATTTCTTGTATCATTTTTTCATAATTCCCAAACGTAATATCAGAATTACTTATATCTACTTTATTAAATACAAAAAGTGCGGAGTTTTGATGTATCTCAACATTATCATTATTATTTTTTGTTATTTCTTTGTCTAGTCAATATATTATGCTTGATGTTGCTACACTTGTGTTTTCAATTACAAAATGTAATCAATCTTTGTTTTTATAATATTTTCATGTGATAGCAAGTAAGGCTATAGCATATTTATTTTGAAGATAATTGATTTTATTTTGTCATTGATTTGTTTTATTTTGAATTGATGTTATTTCACTAGCTTTGTTCATAAAAGATTTAAAATATTTAATTTCATTTATAATAAGTAATAATAACAAAAAGTCAATATCTAATTTGAACAATAAATCAATCAAACTTTTTCTGAATATTTTGATTTTTGAGTTGATATGTTTTTATAGTATTTTTTTAATAAATTAAACAATAATTCATATTTTAAATTGAAGTCAGGGAATAGTATATGGTATTCGAAAATTAGGTTTCTAGCATATTTAAAGAAGTCTTTGTTTATATTTAATAATAATTCAAATTCATATCATTCTATGTCTATTTTTACTAAATCTATTGAATTGTCATAATTTAGTTGGTTAGATATAATGTATTCAATTATATTTATGCTTTTAATTAACTGCTTTTCTCAATTTTTGCATAAAAACTGATTATTATAAAAGCTTGATTGCATTGTCATTTCTTTGTTGTTATAAAATTCAATAATTCAGTTTTTATTATCTATAAAGTAATTGTTAAATTTTATGTTATTTAGATATTTTTGAAGTAGATATTTACTTTTATTATAATTATTTTCATTGCTTTCAAATAGGTGTATTTTTGTATTTGGATTTATTTCAAGGCTATATAATGAGAATAATCATATATGACTTCATATATCAAAAATTATCTTGCTTTTTTTGATTTTTTCTTCTATTATTGAGTATTCTTTATTTATAAATATTTCATAATAAAGAGCTTTCTCATATTTATCTTTTAAGTCTTTCATAATTATTTTAAAATAAAAACCGGAGTATTACCGGTTTAAGTTATTATCAATTTTTATTTTTTAGTATTTTATTGCTAAATAAAAATCATATAAATAATGATAAAATTAATAAGATTATTAATTCAGGTCATGTTTGAATCTTTGTAACATCTGAAATTTCTCATTTGATTAGTTCTCAATTTTCATCCCTTACGACTGGTTCAACTACAAAATCTTCATATTTTACTTCTTTTCATACTATCATTAATTCATATCTAGGTTCTTTGACATTATCAACTAACACTAATTTATTTCATTCTAATTGTTTATATATATTATAACTTTCTGCTTCACTAATAGGTGACCATCTTAAAATCGATCTATCTTTTAATTTTGTTAATTCTAGATTTGCTATTTTGTATATTTTTTTTCTTATAGGTTGAATAGTTGTATCTGTTGCTCATGTTTCAGTTATATCAGGTAGTATATCAACTACTACTTCATCTGTTCAAGCATCTAAATTAAGAGGGATAATTGTTAATTTTGTTGCAGGAATTTTTGTGGTTTGATTTCCTAGTTCATTTATTAATTTTACATTTACATTATATTCTCATTCATCTTTTGGGGCAGATGTTTGTCATTTATATATTCAGTCTCCAGATTCTGTAAGTTTTATTATTTCATCGTTAATAATAGCTGAAACTTCTTTTAATCATGCAGTTGCATTTACTTCAATTCAAATGATAGTTTCAGGTTCTACTTTTAAAGAAGGAGTAATTTTTATAGAATTGAATTCTGGATTTTCAGAATTTATTGTTATTTTTATTTCACTTGATGTTCATACAACTTCGTCATCTGAATTTAGCACATCAGCTGATATTGTAGAATTTCAACTATCTAAGTTTTCAATTTTTCCTTCAAAGTTTCAATCATCGTCTGATGTTGTTGATTTTACATTTGTTCAGTTTATTTTTATATTTACTTTATGATTTTTTTGAGTATTTCATGAGACTGTTATATAGTTTGTTCATAGTATTATTCAGGTTTCAGGGGAAATTATACTTATTGAAAGATTTTCTGTAGAAGTTGCACTTGTGATATTTATGTCTCAAACTCATAATATGTTTTCATCAGATAGGTCAAATACATTAATTTCTTGTTTTCATACAGTTTTAAAAACTAATGCATTTTCAAATTTAACTTTTCATTGGTCAGAAGCTGTGAATATATATGAATTATCTTTAACTTCTTTTGGTAATTCTGCTTTTGGATCTGTTTCACTTAACAATAATATTGTTCATTCATAATCAGTAATTGTATTTCAGTTTTTATCTTTTGCTTCTATTGTAAGATCTACAGCTTTATTAACTTCGATTTCTTTTGCTCCTAAAGTTATATCAAAGTGATCTACAGTTGCTGCAAATGTATGATTTATTCAAAAAATTAATATTATAAATAATAATTTTATAATTCTTTTCATGGTTATTTAATTATAATTTATTTTAGCTATTTTATTCATATTTGTATATAAATAAAATTTTAATTATAAATATATCTTTACATTTTAAATATATCTTTTATAAATAAATAATATTAGTACAATTATTATAAGATTGTTTTGTTTCGATTGCTGTTATTATAATTTGGCTGTTTGAAAATTCTTTAAGTAAAAGTGTTTCATGAGTTTCATCTAATTCACTAAATAGGTCATCTATTAAAAAAATTATTTCTTTATTAGTTATTTTTTTTATAAATTTTGTTTCTATTATTTTTAGTCATAAAATTATACTTTTTGTTTCTCATCTTGATGCAAAGTTTACTAATGAAAAATTATCAAGAAGTATGTCAAAATCATCTATATGTGGTCATATAGGAGTATTTCATATGATTATATCTCTGTCAAGGTTCTTTGTTATATATTGATTTAAACTTTGTTCAACATTATTTAAGTCTACTTTTGTTATATAATTATATTTTATGTCATTGATTTTGAAGTTTAACATTTCTTTTAAAATATAAATGTTTTCTGAAAAATAGTCATTAATTTCTTTTCTATACTTATATATTTCAACAGCATTTTTTATAAGTATGTTATCCCAAAATATGATTTCTTCTTTTCTTGCTTTTCATTCTTTTATATTTTTTAAGAGTTTGTTTCTGTTTTTTAATGCATTTTTGTAGTCTTTATTTATTTTGTTATATTGAGGGTAAGTATTTCATAAAATGTCATCTAGAAAGTCTCTTCTTAAAGTAGGGGATAAGTACATCATATTCATATCCATAGGTTGAAAAACAATGATTTTTTCAAGTAAATCATTGCACTTATTCTTTGTAGTTGATTTTCAATTTATTGATACAATTTTTTTATTATTATCTTTATCTATTGATATGCTGAATTTTTTTCAATCTTCTTTTTCCATTTCAATATATGTGTACTTTTCTTCTTTTTTTACAAAATTTGATATTTCTTTATTTATAAGATTTTTTTGATATATTAGACTGATAGCTTCAAGAATGTTTGTTTTTCAAGTTCAATTATTTCATATTATAAAATTTTTGTTTTCTTGAAAACAAAAATTTATATTATCAAAGTTTCTGTAATTTTTGAGTTTGAGTGTTTTTAGCATAAGAGTGCACAATTATTATTTCATAATATTTCAAATTGCTATTTGTCCTGCAATTATTTTATTTCAGCTACATTTTAATAATTCATTTGGATTAGAGGTGTTTATAATTTTTTTATTTTTAAAACTACTAAAAGGCTTGTTTTGTGTTACTGATACTGTTGGCGTAATTCAAGTAGTATCTAATTCATTTAATACATCTATATATCATATGATTGAGTTAAGGTCATGTTCTATTTTATCTCAACTTTTTGGTAATTTTGCTAGATTTTTAGTTATTTTTATAATTTGTTCTTGTGTTATGCTCATTTTTGTATAAAATTATAGTTAAATATGTTTTATTATTTTTATCTTATAAAAAAATAACAAAATATAGTATATTTTTAATTTTTAAAAAATCAAACAAATGTCTTTTTTTTGAGAAATAAAAAAAACTTTTTGAGATAAAGAGGCTTATCTAATTTTAAAATATAATTCTTCAAAATATATTTTTGTGTTTTTTAGTTTTTTGTTTTTTTTAGATTATTATTTTGTTGCAAATAGTTTTTATTTAGATTTTTTTCTTGTAACTTTACCTGTATTTTATGTTTGTTTCTTGTTTTCATTTTTTGCTTTTTTGTATTTTTTGTTATTAAAAATTTTTTCAAATAAATCAAAAAGTATTGCATATATAATATTTGGGGCTTTACTTTTATTGTTTTCACTTTTTATATTTGTTTTTTTATATCCTATTTTGTGATAAAAATTTATGAAAAAAATTATTTTATTAATTTCTTTTTTTCTTTTTTGATGTTCTAGTTCTACTCAATTATCTACTGAAGATTCTTTGGTTGTTTATAAGTGAGATTCTTTTTCTATTGATATTCCTTCTTCTTGGGAAGTAATGGATCAATCATGAATTACAAATTTATCAAAACCTAGAGATTGAAACTTTGAATTAATAGTATCATCAAATACACAGGATTGAAATTTTGCAAATAATTTAATTATTTTATCTAAAGATTTAGATGAAGTATTAACTTCTTATGAGTTTATGTGAAAAAATGATCCTAAAGATTATACTTCTTATACTTATTTTTTGGAAGATAAAGCGGAAGATTTTCAATTTAATGATTGAGAAAAAACTAAATTATATGTTTTTTCTGCAAAATACAATAAAGATAACGATGTTTTGAAATTTATCCAAACATGAAGGATTTGTAATGAAAAAAAATCTTTTTTCTTGACAATCGGGGTATCTTTGAATATAAAGGATACCACAAAATATGAAGATATATTAAAAACATTTAAATGTGATTAATATCAAACAGAATTTAATTATGGTGCCTTAGCAAAGTGGTTATGCACGGGTCTGCAACACCCTTCACACCAGTTCGAACCTGGTAGGCACCTCCA
>JAQUWS010000047.1 GCA_028692735.1 Candidatus Altimarinota bacterium | reverse complement strand
GTATTATCCAAGCCGGGGTAGCTCAGTGGTAGAGCAGAGGACTGAAAATCCTTGTGTCGGTGGTTCAATCCCGCCCCTCGGCACCATTTGCCTATAAATAGACAAAAGCACTTAGTAGCTTAAAGAAATAGTCATACATTTGATTAATCCTTTACCCTCTAAGTGTTTTTTTATGCATAAAAATTTAAAAGAAACTATAAAAGTTTTTTCAACAAACTTTGATGTATCTATATATAAAATTTTTTTGATAAATTTTATATTATCAAAATCAAAAAAATTAAAGTTTGAGATTCATGCTAAATGTGGAAAATATGAATATATTAAAATACATTAAAAATAAATGTATATAAAAAAGGTATGAATTTAATCATACCTTTTTTTAAAACTATAAAGATTTGATTTATAGTAAGAAATTATTAAAATAAGAATTGCAACCTTCCTTAATAAATAATTTCTACTTTTCTTGATATATATTAGGCAAAAAATGAATCAAAATATATTAATTATGATATTTTTTCTATCTAAACTAAACAATATGGGTGATATTGTATAATATAGTCAAATATAAACAAGAAAATCCTTAATCTCTATAGTTCTACCATAGAGATTAAAAGACATAGACCTTATTTATTTGATAAAAAGGTCCTTGTATGAATATACAAAAATATGTCTTTTAATTATGTGTTGCAATATAATTAAATCATATAAGGACCTCATTGTCAAAATTAATATATTGACATATATAAAAAATAATTTAAAATAAGAAAGTTATAATTATTTTCATAACTTTCTTATTTTAAATTAAATAATTTCTACTTCCTATAATAACCCTCAAGTTCTTCTAAACTTATCCTTTACGCCTACCGAATCTACTAATTGTGAAACAATTTGTAGAGAAAAGAGCTAATCCCGCCCCTCGGCACCATTTAAAACACAAAAAAAAGTTTAATTTGAAATAATAGTTAGACTTTTTTTATTTGATTTTTTCAGAATGATATTTAATATTCATAAGTATTAATACTTCTAGTATATAAAATATTAGATGTATTATTATGTTTTACAAATTGTTCTTTTTCATTTATACATTAACAAACATTATATGAAAAAATTATTCCTAATAACATATGTATTATTGTTATCATTACAATTAACATGAGCATATGCAATAGATTGTAATTATAATCTAATAATAGAAAATATAGAAAGTAAAAATCTATTAATTTCAGATGAAATAGCACAAACAGATGCATATTTATCAGTAATGGAAAATAAAGATACTCACTATTATACTAAATTAATAAATAAATTAGGAAAAAAAATTAATTATTTAGAAAATGAAATTGAAATATTAAATAACATACTTTCTTGTGAAGAAATAAATTGAAATTGTAAAAGTCAGATAAAATTTAATTGAGATTATGACGATTCTTCTTCAGAAGAAGATATAAAAAGTACAATTTTAAATGAAGTAAGTATTAGAAAAGATGAAATAAGTAAAACAAAACAAGAAAAAAAAGATTCAGAAAAAATACAAAAAGAACTTGATGAGATAGAAGTGTTTTTTGAAAAATTAGAAGATTCCACATCAAAATATCCTGAAGATAAGAAAGCTGAACATTATTGAAATATTGTTTTAAAAATAGACAATATTATTCAAGCTGAAAATCAAAATAAAAGTATAGAAATATTATTAAATGCTTTAAAAGAAAAACTAAATAATTATTTAAATGAGTATAATAAAAAAAAGAATTTAATTATATTTGATAAAACAAGTGAATTTTATAAAAATTCACTACAACAAAAAGTATATAGTTGTGAAATATCAGTAACATCAGACATACTCTCAACAATAAAAAAAGAAAATATTACAGAGGATGAGTTAATTGAAAAAATAGATAAAAGTAAATTTGATGAGACAGCTAGTTATAGTAATGGTATACGGATGTGGTGAAATCCAGATGAATGATTTGTTTGATATATAGATAAAGATAGTAAATGAAAATCTGCTAGTCAAAGAAACCTTACATGATATGGAGTTTACGAGAAACCTATAGAAAAACTATATAATTCATATTGATTAAAAACTGAGATAATTAATAATACTAATTATACATCAGATTTTTGACCAAAACAACATTTAAATAAAATATTAACTGAGTTTAGTAGTTGAAATTATGTACAATTATGGTGAGATATATGTACTACTTCTGACTATGATGATTGAGAATTAGAATTAAGTGATATTAAACAAGAAGATGTAGATAATTGAAAAAATGCTAAAAATAGTTGTTGGAGTTTCTGACAAGATAGAAAAATAGTATGGTACTATGAAGAAGACTGAAAATTAATCAAACATCAATGACTTATATGAGAACATAATTTTTATTTATTATGATACGAATGAGAATTAGAAAATCCTACAAATATAATAATTTGGGATGCATCAACTTGAAAACATATATATCCAATAGATGAGTGGTTGAGAAAATGGGAAGAGATGGATTTTAGAAGTATAATAATATATAATGATTAAGAAGCAATTTTAAAAGTAACCAAAAAATAACCTCCATTTAATAAAAATATTTAAATATAATATAAAGTACAAAGAAAAATAATTATGGTAATACTTTTTTTTTTCTTTATGCTTTTTTATTATTTTGTAGTAAATATAAAATAATAATTTTCTTTTTAATTTAGATAATTTGACTTTTAGATAATATTATTTATTATCTAAAAAATAATTATAAAAAAATATTATGAACTCACAAAATACACAAAAATTCAGTAATTATATTTATAACTTTCACACGCATCCTCTATTATGAGATTATAAAGATAACATGTTATCAATATTAGAACTAGTAGAATTTACTGACAGTTGTGAGCCGAAAGAAAAACATCCACATTTAAAATCTTATGAAGAAAAGGTAAATGTAGCAGAATTTAAAGCAAAAGTTCAAGAATTGTGTATAAGTGTACTTGAAATTGAAAAGTTAGAGTGAAAGAAAAAAACAAAAAAATTAGAATGATTAAAAACAAAAATTGATGAAATAGTTAAATGTGAAGCATATGTAAATTGTAGAAAAACTTTTGAAAAAACATCATCAATAGTATCAATACCAAAACAAGAAGAAAGTGAAAAATTAAATGAAAAAAAACAATTGTTATCAGAAATAATACGGTTTACCTTCAAGAAAAAGTCAGATGATGATATCTATATAGAAGTTCTCTTAAGTGATATGACAAAAGCATATATCCATCAAAAAGACATAAATGTAGATATGAGAGACTTATATTGAATATACAATGATATAATTCATACTTTGTTAAGAGAGATAAAAGAATGAGAAAATATTGAAAATATAAGAATCAGAAAGGTTAAACAGAATCAATCAAGATGAATAAGATACAAAAAAGAAATGAAGTATATATCAATAACTTTCAGTGAAAAATTTAAAGAAGAAAATTATTTATAAGAAATAAGTTTTATATGAACAATATATTTGATCCGACAAAAGCAACTTATTTAGAAGAACCAAATGACCAAAAAAATTACGAATTGTCTTTTTTAGTTTGAGAAAGATATTTTCAAAGCAATCAAGATGTTCAGTATTTTACTTCATTATTATGTAATTGAATATTAAATGTGAGCCAGATAGTGGTAAAATGAAAAAATAATATATCCATACCTATTAACATAAAACAAGTACAAGAAAAATTATCATATCAAGAAATTTTATCAGATTTAGTTCTTTATGAGTTAATTACATGAGAAGAAGACAGAAGTTTATTACCAGTAAGTTGAGAAAAGACTTTATGATCAGTGGGGCCACACAATTGCATAATTTTCAGAGAATGAAATTATTCTATATTTGATATTTATGATTTTTGAAAAAAAATAGACGAAAATGATGTTTTACGACAAATTGTTTACACTATTAGAAATTTATATGACAATAATTATCTAGATGAAATAGATTTTTTCGATCAATTATTTTTATCTCCTGAAGAAAATCCAAGTGTAAGTATATGAAAACAGTGATTTTTTCAGAGAATGCAATCAAAAATTGATGAATTTTTAAATAGATATGATTGAGAAGAATGAAAAAAATTTTTTATAATACAGAAATTACATAGCTGTCCTGAAGAAGAGAAAGATGTTATTGATGAGAGGTATGAGGAATTAATCTATACTTTAAAAAATGTAAAAAAAGTAATATCCCAAGATAATATAAGAGAAAAGGCAATATATTACATTTGTACAGACTATAAATTAATTAAAAATGATTTTTTAGCACATCTATCTAAAACAAAAGAATTATTTAGACAGATATTATTTATATTTAAAACAAAAGTAAAAGAAATAATATTATAATTTATAAATTTAAAAAAATGAACACACAAAAAATCAAACAAGTTAGAGATTATATTGATGAATCTGTTAAAGATCCTTTATTGACAGATTATAAAGAAAAATTAATATCAATACTAAAATTGGTAAATTTTACTAATACTTGTGAACCAAATATAGATAATGATATTATTAAAAATCAAGGTTTAATAGCTGTTGCTATTTTAAAGTCAGATATACATGATTTATGTATTTCTTTATTAGAACTATCTAATATTAAAGAACCATGAGAGATTGATGATAAAGTAAATCATATAAAAAATACAATAGATTATATAATTGATGACAAATTGATAAAAAATTTTCTTGAATCAAGTAAAAATGACATAGAAAAAGAAAGTGAATTAGATAAAATAAGTAAATTGAAATTTAGAAAAAATAAAAAAGGTGAACCATATATACTAGCATATTTGATTGATTGAACAAAAGCAATATTATTTGAAAGAAATTTACATTGAATAAGTATGTTGGAATTTCAAAAAAAATTAAAGTGAATTACATTAAATAAAGAAAATAGAGAGAATTGGTGGAATTTTATAAAATCATTAAAAATTGACAAAAATAGTGATGATAGTAAATCATGATTATTATATCTCACTATAAATTCCTTAATTTGGAATATAGGATAATTCTAAATTAATATTTTTTTAAATTTTTATTCATCATATCAAAGCGAGTAAACCATAATATTATGTTTTCAATATTGTTTTTCATACTTGTTTTTTGTGAAATTTCAATGATTTTCCTCAAACAACAATTTAGCATTTGTAAATCATAAAGGTTTATACTTTACTCATGTTTTTCATATATCTCTTTCATTTACTCTAAATGTATTATAAAAATAAACTATAACAGACTTAGGAAATAAAAATACTGATTCAATAAATATATTTCTTTTTAAAAAAGATTGTGAATTTATATGTTTACATTTTGATACAAAATAACTTGGAGCGAAGTTATTTCTAGTTCTATAAAAAACCAAACCAAAAAAAATATCATGAGACATTTGTTCAAGTTGTTTATCTTTTATTACTGTTACATTCCGGATTCTTCAGGTTTTTACTTCAATTCTTGTTCAATTACCAGATATTATATCATATCACTTATTATTTAATTTCTTAGCTTTTTTTCATCATAAAATATGACACAATGCTTCTTCTCAAAGTTTTGATGTGATTTCTCTTGCTATGTCTTTTTCTTGTTGAGTATAGCTTGTTGTAAAGACTGAAACTTTGTCACTTGTTCAAGATGTTAATCTTTTGACAGGTAATGCAATATCTGAAGTTTCTCAATTTTCATCAATTTTCATTCTAACTTCACGTGATAGAGTATCAAAATTATTTTCCATTATTTTTACTTTTAAAATCAATATCTTATATGATACTGACAATATTTTATATGTCAATATTGCTGAAAATTTCAAAATAATTTCTATTTGACTAAAAAAATACTTAAATATAATAGAAGTATGAAAAAAATAATTATAAAAATACTATTTTTCTTTGTACTTTTTTCTTGTTTTTTCCAAGCAAGATCTTTTGATATATCATCTTTATGAAATATAAATTCATATGTTGTAGATAAAGTATGAGTTTTAAATGATACAGAAAAACAAAACATAGAATCAAAAATTCAAGAAATTAGAGATAAATATACTACAGAAATATTATTAGTTATTATTCCTACAACTGATAATGAAGATATATCACAAGTTGCAACAGAAATTTGACAAGAAATATGAGTTTGAAAAAAAGATAAAGATAATTGATTGGTTGTTCTTATTGCAATTGATGATAGATCATGGAATATAGCAACATGATACTGAGTAGAATGAGTTTTACCTGATATTCTCACAAAAAAAATTTGAGAAAAAAACTTTGTATTATTTAAAGATAAAAGATATTTTGATGGTATAATGTGAAGTTTATATGATTTTGAAAAAGCATTTTCGTGAGATCCAAGTATTATTTCAGATTTACAGGATAGTCCTGACGAAACTCCAACTCTTTGGATTATAGAGCTAATTTTTGTTTTTATATTTTCAAGCACAGTTTTAAAAGTACTAGCAAATAAAGAAAAATATAAACAATTATTTATAATCACATCTATTGCATTTATAGTAACTTTACCGTTTACATATACTCTAATTAAAGATTTTATAGTTTCAGTATTTGTAAATATAATTATATGGGTAGTTGTTTGAATTTTTGGAATTTTTTGAAATTTATGAAAATGAATATATAATAGTAAATGATGATTGTGATGAAAATCATCTTGATGATGATTCTGATGATTTTGAGGTTGATGATTTTGATGATGATGAAGTTCTTGAAAATGGTAAAACTAATATAGTAACAATTTTAATATTAATTTTTAATTTATAAAATATGGAAAATACAATAGAACAAAGCAAAAAAAGTATTAAACTTATTGTTTGGGGAGTTGTTGTTTTTGTACTTATTCTTGTTATTCTATCAGTGCTATGAAAATATAATTCACTTGTAACAATGGATGAGTGAGTAAATACCGCATGGTCACAAGTAGAAAATCAATATCAAAGAAGATATGATTTAATTCCAAATATAGTTGCTTCAGTTAAATGAGAAACTAATTTTGAAAAATCTACATTGGAAGCAGTTGTGCAAGCAAGAGCATCTGCAACAAAAACAACAATTGATGTAAACAATGTAGATGAAATTGCTGAATTTCAAAAAGAGCAAACTTGAATCTCTCAAGCATTATCAAAACTACTTATGATTACTGAAAATTATCCTACATTGAAATCAAATCAGTGATTTTCAGAACTTAGAACAGAGTTAGAATGAACTGAAAATAGGATTTCAACTGAGAGAATGAGATACAATGAAAAAGTTCAAGAGTACAATGTATATATAAGACAATTCCCAACTAACCTATTAGCTTCAATATTTTGATTTGAAAAGAAAAATTTATTTGAAAATAGTGAGAAGGCAAGTGAAGTGCCAGTTGTTGAGTTTGAAAAGATGAACTAAAAAATATTTTATAATTTAGTCAATTTAAAAATAAAAAATAAATTGAAAAAAGAAATAAAAAAAAGATAATTACTCTTATATAATTATTTCTAAAATAAAAAAATAAATTCGTGCGACTAAAAAGTAATTAGACTAACAGATAAATTACAAACTTAATAAAAATAATTTATTATTTAATAAAAAAATATGAAAAAGAATATATTTGTAATTATGATTTTTTTTACATTGATTTTAACATCTTGTTGAACTAAACAAACAACAGAGGTACAAAATAATACACCAAGTAAACAACAAACACAAAAACAAGTAACAAAAACAAGCAAAGAGATAAGTAAAGATATACAACAAAGAGATGAAAATATGAAAAAAGCATATATGGCAGAGTTATGAGAAGAACAAAAAAAGATATTTACAGATTTAGAAGAAGCACAAAAAAGTTGAGATACTAAAAAGGAAGAAGGATTATTAAAACAAATACAAGCAGAAAAAGATGCAAAAGTTAAAGCGCTTGATGAAGCCGTAAGCAAAAAAGATGACAAAACAGCCGTACAATTAAGAAAAGAATTAAGAATTTATGATATAACATTAAGAAGTACAAAAACTATAATAACACCAACAAAATAATACTAGTCAACTTAAAAATAAAAAATAAATTGAAAAAAGAAATAAAAAAAAGATAATTATTTTCGTGTAATTATCTTTTTTTATTTCTTAATAAAGAGGATTATATGGTTCAAAAAAAACAAGCATTCACATTAGTAGAACTAATAGTAACAATAGTGATACTAGCAATCTTATGAGCAATAGCGTTTATAAATTTCGGGGGATATAGTAGAAATACAAGAGATAGCGCAAGAATAGCGGACATAAATTTAGTGCAAAAAGGTCTAGCAATATTTATGACAAAGACATGATTTTATCCAACTCCTGATAATTCACAAACAATAACATATAATGGATGAAGTGCATGGATAGAGTGAATAATTTGAGAAAATGTAATAAAAAATGTACAAAGTGTAAGTAAAAAACCGATAGATCCATTAACAAGTGATGAATTTACGTATAGTATAACTATGTGAAAGACAGAATATCAAATCTGAGCGATAAGCGAATCAACGATACTGTGAAGTAATTGAATAAATCAAAGTTATGCAGCAGATATAAGCAAATCAAAGGCCTTGATAAGATGAACATATAACGAGAAATTTTTAAGAGTACAAACAGGAAGTATACAACAATTACTAGTAATGCCAAGTATAATAGTAACAGATATATGAGACCCAGATTTAACAAGATTGATTCAAAACAAGAAAGTAGTATACAATAACTATGACAATATACCACACTCATACAATCACAATGGTAGTATGACAGGATGATTTGATTATGAACCATGAAGATGATGAGATATAGTAGTATTAAGTTGAACTACATTAACTCTAAGTTGAAATGAAGATAAAATAGCGTTTATATGAAATGTACAAGACGTACTAAATGGAACGATACTAGATTGATGAGAAGAATACAACTCAATATTAGATATAGACCCAGCGGATAATACATGAGCCATTATATTAGCAGATGATTATATAAGATGAAATATATGATGAATAACATGAGAATTATCAGGACTTGTATGATGAAGTACAACTGGAATAACATGATGATGAGATGTTTGATGAGAAGAAGAAACTTGAACTTGATGAGAAACAATACCAACAGTATGTAGTCTAACACAAACTCAGTTAGAAGAATTAAATTTATATTTAACTTCTTGATATATAGAGATATTTGATATTGTTGGAAATTATATTTATCCATCAACAGAAGAAGAACGGTGTAGTTCTGATACATATGAGATAGATTGGCATTGATGAAGTAACATTCCTTCTTGAATATGGAATCTTATAAATTTATCTTCTTTAGACCTTACATATAATGAAATATCTGAAATTCCTTCTTGATTATGAAATCTAACTAATTTGCATGAGTTATATATTTCAGAAAATTTATTAACTTCATTACCTGCATTAATATGAACTTTAACTAATTTAAATTATCTAAATGCAAATAATAACCAATTAACAAAACTTTCAGATGATATAATAAATTTAGTAAATCTTACATATTTTGATCTTAGACGGAATGATGGTTTGTGAAATTTAGCTCAAAGGTTTAGTAAAAATTATATCACTACATGAGTTTTATATACTGAAAATAATATAACAACTTCCTGAGAAACATTAACAATTAGTGTTGCTTCTTGATGAAGTATAATATTCCAAATATGAAGTTTATACTGTATGACTGAATCTGAATTTAATACTTTAAAAAGTTATGATACATACTACTGATGAAGTTGAATTACCATATATGATCATGTTGATTGAAATAGGATTTATCCAACAGATTTATTAGAACAACGGTGTAATGCTTATCGGGTGCAGTGGGATTGATGATCAACAATTCCAATAGAGTTATTTAAATTAGAGAATATAAAAGATTTAATCTTATCAGAAAATTCACTCATAGAAATTCCAATTAGATTATGAGATTTGTTACATTTAAGATATCTAGATTTAAGTAATAATAATTGAATAGGGAATTTATCAACAACATTTGATATTAATACATTATATATAATAGAATATTGAGTAGCTTCAAATTGACGGAATGTTCGTATATGATGAAATTGAACAACGATAGATATAATAATAGAACCACCAAGTTAAAAAAAATCTTTATTAATTAAAAAAATATGAAAAAAAATATATATAATTATGATTTTGTTTACATTGGTTTTAACATCTTGTTAAAGCAAATAAATAAAAGAAAAACAAAATAATACAACAAATAAACAACAAACAGTTCAGTAAGAAAAGAATTGATGATTTATTATGTAACTTTAAAAGATAATATTACTCAGACTAAACAATAAAAGTCAATTTAAAAATAAAAAATAATTTGTAAAAACAAATAAAAAAAAGATAATTTACTGAGGTAAATTATCTTTTTTTTATTTGTTAATAAATGCTTATATGGTTCAAAAGAAACAGGCATTTACTCTAGTTGAGTTAATAGTAACGATTGTTATATTAGCAATTTTATGAGCAATAGCATTTATAAGTTTTCAGGGGTATAGTAGAAATACAAGAGATA
>JAQUWS010000046.1:6295-10931 GCA_028692735.1 Candidatus Altimarinota bacterium | reverse complement strand
ATATACTAGAAGTATTAATACTTATGAATATTAAATATCATTCTGAAAAAATCAAATAAAAAAAGTCTAACTATTATTTCAAATTAAACTTTTTTTTGTGTTTTAAATGGTGCCGAGGGGCGGGATTGAACCACCGACACAAGGATTTTCAGTCCTCTGCTCTACCACTGAGCTACCCCGGCTTGGATAATACAAAAAAACAATATATTCTTGCTTTGCGAGTTGTATTATATGAAAAATTTTAAATTATCAAAATTTTTTTATAAAAAATCTAATTTTGAAAATATAATCAAGAATTGAAAGTAATTTCTCATAGCAATTCTAATCAAATATCAGTAATGTTTACATATGTATCTTCATAAAAAACTTGATTACTTGTAATATCAACTAAATCTTTTTTTATGCTATTTTCTACATTTTTTATATAAAACTCTATTAAATCTTTTGATTTTGCTCAATCGAAATAATACCTTTTTCATCAAATAATTACTTCTATAGCTACGTGTTCTGGGAAATGAAGTCATTTATGTTTTATTCATAGTTCACTTAGAAAAGCATGTCAAAGTAAACTATATCATACACAATAAATTTCTTTTTCTTCTAAAATTTTTATAGGTTGATATCAATAATTATTTTTTGTGTCTTGATATGGATATTCGTACAATATATCTAATATCTTTTTTGTTGCTTCTAATTCAAGTTTTTCTATTTCTTCTTTATTTCACAAACCTCTAACTTTTTCTAATTTTGTTTTTAATTCATCAATTCATATTTTATCTCTTAATAATCTAGGTTTTTCATCTAGATTATTTGAATCTGTATGAATTTCTATAATTTCTTTTCATTTTGTGTAACTTATTTTTCAATCAATTAAAATATCTTTTTCAAATCAACGAGATTCATAATTGTCTATAAGTTTTTGTTGTTCTTGTTGGGTTATTGTTTTCATCTCATTTCTTAACCTCTCAATTGACTTTCTAAAGAAGAGTAAATCAAAATGCATCATTATTTCTTTACTCAAGTCATAACTTCAATCTTCTATCTTTGATAAAAATGATTTTTGTTTTTTATTTAATCAAGACTTTTTTATAAAATTCCTATTTTCCTTTGTTGGTTTCAGTTTATGATTTGTTATTTCTTCTATTAAATCTTGGCTAAAATTGTACTTTTTTGACAAATCATTTAAATAATCTTTTCATTCTAGTTTTCATGATTTCAAGATATTTAAAACCATTATTTTTATGTTTCAAATTAAATCTTCTATTTGTATGTCATCTTCTAATTTAAATTTTCTTATCAAAAATCTTATGATCTCAATTTTTTCTCAGATTTTTAAGTCTGTAGGTAAATACAATGTGTATGAATCTTTTTTATTATCTTTTGCTTCAAGTATTTCTCAGTTTTTTGAGTTATATAATTCTCTTGAAACATATTTTACATCCATATAATCTAGTATATTTACTAGCTTTTTAAATACTTTAAAATCTGCTTGGTCAAGAAATCTGTTTTTACTTAAATAATTTTGCATATTTTGTTTTTATTTTATATCTTTTTCTAATGATACTAGGTATTCCACAAGTCAAGTGTAATTTCAGGCTTTCAGATATCATACTACTTCTTTTTCTTTTTCACTGATTTCTTGTAAATCAACCCTCTTGATTTTTCAACTTAATATGTCAGTTAAAAAAGTATATATTTTTACTAACTCTGTTTCTCACATAAAATCAAATATAGATATTTTATTGTAATATGTTTTTATATTTGTTGGATTTAACTCTAATGTTTTATTAAACATCTTTAGTGCTTCATTATAATTTCAAAGTGTTGTCTGAATAAGTCATATATTACTATGTGCTGATGCATAATTTGGGTTTATTTCTATAACTTTTTTAAATACTAGTATTGCTCTTTCCAGTATCTTTTTATTTTTTTTATAACTTCATAACCTTAGTAAAGTACATCAAATATTATTATATATATTTTCGTTTTCTAATCACAGAGAAAGTGCTTTATAATAACTTTTCAATGCAAATATAAAATATTTTTTGTCCTCTAAATTATCTCATATTGAAGTTAGAACATTTCATTTTTCATTGTAAAGATACAGATTATCAGGAGTAATTTCTATTGATTTTTCTATCATCTTTAATGCTTCATCTTTTTTTTCTTCATTAATCAGTTCTAATGACTTCATTTTATAAATATTTGATAACAATAATTTTTCAACATCTTTAAAAACTTGGACTTCTAATTTTTCTGTTTTTTCCTTATTATTTTCAATATATTGAGCTCATTTGAAAATTTTATTTATTTGATTATATCTGATTTCTTCTATATTTCTTAAATAAGTTGGGTCAAATCAATAAGTTTTTCATCAGATATTTACTTCTAAAAATATATGATTTTCTGTTTGTAGTCAACTGTGATTTATTCATAATTCTTTTAAAAACGCATGTCATATAAGACAAAATCAGATACAATGTATTTCTTTATTTTCAACAATTCATTTTGGTTGATATCAATAATTGTTTTTTGTAACTTTGTAAGGATAATTTGATAAGTTCTCTAAAATTAAGTTTGTTGCTTTTTTTTCTATTTCTATTATTTTTTCTTTATTTTTACTTTTTCTAGCTTGATTTAATTCTTTTTTTAATTTATTAATTCAAATTTTATTTCTTAACAACAAAGCATTTTTATCAAGTTTAGAGTTTAAATCATTTATAACAATCATTTCTTCACCTTTTTTATATATTAATTCTCATTTCTCTGAAATTAATTTTTTATAACCATTTACTTCACAGTACTCAATCAATGATTTTTGTTCTGCTAATGTAATAGTTTTCATAGCTAAATTAATCATATCTATACTTCTTCTAAAAAAAGTTAAATCAAATTCTTTAGATAAAATTCAGCTTAATTCTTTTGTTCATTTTTCTACTACTTCATCATTTCAATTTACTCATTGTTTTATTGTATCTATAAATCATTTTGTTTCTTTTGTTGGAGTAATTTTGTGTCTAAGTATCTTTACAACAAAACTCTCATCAAGGTTATATTCTCTTACTAAGAGTAGAAGATAATCTTCCCCTTCTTCTCACTTATCTTTTAAAATAATTCACACTAAAACCTTTATATCAGATATTATCTGATTAAAATTTGATTTTTTTTCTAGATTAAATTCTTTTATCAACAAATTTATTATATATAATTGTTCTCATACTTTTAAATCACTTGGTAAGTATAAATTATATTTTTCAAATCTCCCAACTTTTCATGTTTTTTCTAGTATTTTTCATTTTATTGAATCATAAGAATCCCTAGAAACATAAATTGGAGTTATGTTATCTAAGGTATTTAATAGATTTTCAAGTGTTTTTAAGTCTGTGTCGTCTTCGTAAACTTTGTTACTTAAATAGTTTTGCATATTTTATTTATAAATTTATCTATCTTATTAATTTTATTATAAATATCTTTTTTTTGCAATTATCTCACATATTTATATGAAATGTTTTTATAAAAAATAATTGTAAATTTTTATAAAAATATTAAAATAAATCTTAGTTTATATTTTAACTCAGTAAATATATGAAAATACAAGTTTGTATGTGAAGAAATTGTAAAGATAAGTATAGCGAATATATACTTCAAAGACTTGAAAGGGACAAAGAAAGGTTTGAGTTAAATAACGTAATTGTTTCAGGCTGTAGCTGTCTTTGAAAATGTGAAAAATGACCTACTGTGATGTTTGATAAACATATAGAATGAAATATGACACCTACAAAAGCGTCTAAAATGATGATGAATAAAGCTTGAACTTGAAAAAAGAAAAAAGAAAATAAAGAAAATGATGTACAAAATGAGAATTTTTATACTGAAGAACAAAATAAAAATACTAACAAAAATGAATAATTAATTAAGAAGCCAATGCTAATAATCATTTTATGATTCCGGAATAGCTCCGGAATGACATATTATGAAGTTTTAGATTACCTTTTACACTTTTAAACATAAATTTATGCTACAAATATACAATACTTTGACAAGAGAAAAAGAGAGATTTAAACCAAAAAATATAGAACATGTAAAAGTGTATTTTTGTGGTCCAACTGTTTATAATTATGCTCATATAGGGAACTTAAGAGCATATATTTTTGAAGATTTAGTTATAAAAACTTTGAGATTTCTTGGTTATAAAGTTGAAGTTTTGATGAATTTAACTGATATAGATGATAAAACTATAAGAGATAGTCAAAAAGTTTGAGAAACTTTAATTGACTTTACTCAAAAATATACAAAAATCTTTTTAAGTGATATAGAAAAAATATGAATCAATAAAGCTGATAAGATTGTGCCGATTTCAGATCTGATTAATGAGATGGTAGATATGACAAATACATTGATTAAAAAGTGATATGCTTATATATGAGAAGACCAAAGTATTTATTATGATATAAAAAAATTTAAAGATTATGGAAAACTTGCTCATCTTGATTTTTCTGGAATGAAGTCAAGTGTAAGGATTGATAATGATGAATATGATAAAGAAAATGCCGCTGATTTTGTGCTTTGGAAAGCTTGGAAACCAGAAGATTGAGAAAATTACCGGGAAAAAGAGTTTGTAGTATCTCTTTCACCT
>JAQUWS010000046.1:0-6195 GCA_028692735.1 Candidatus Altimarinota bacterium | reverse complement strand
TGGTTATAAAACATTAAAAGATCCTGAAACAAGTTCAGGATGACAATCTGCGACGATAGAATGACAAACTAAAATAAAAATCAAAGGTCGTCCTGGATGGCATATAGAGTGTAGTGCTTGTAATTTGGCACATTTTTGACCTGAGATAGATATACATATGTGATGAGTTGATTTGATTTTTCCTCATCACCAAAACGAAATAGCACAAAGTGAAGCTGTTACTTGAAAAAAGTTTTCAAGGTATTGGATTCATAGCTGACACTTGATGGTTGATGGTAAAAAGATGAGTAAGAGTCTTGGGAATTTTTATACTTTGAAAGATATTGAAGAAAAATATGATAAAAAATTGAGTAAATCTGTTTTATTTAGAAGTTTTAGACTTGGATTTATCAACTGAAAATATAGAGATAATATAGATTTTTCTTTTACTAAATTAGAACAAAATTTCAATACAATTGATAGGATTGATGAAACTATAAAAAAGCTTTATCTAGCTAAGAAAACCCTTAAATCAGAAAAAGATACAACTTCTCAAAAAGCTTGAGTCTTGAAAGTAAAATGAATAAGAAGAGATTTCAGAGATAGTATGCAAAAGTTTGTGACTGATTATATAGAATGTCTTGAAGATGATTTTGATTTTGTTGAAGCCTTGGCTGTATTTTTTAATTATCTTACTTTTGTAAATAAAGAGTTAAAAAATCTAAGTTTAGAAGAATACAATGCAGTAATTGATATGTTTAAAACTTTTAATGAAGTACTTTGAATAATTGATTTTACTGATAATACAGAGATAGAAATCCCTATAAATATACTTGAAAAACTTGAACAAAGAAATAATGCAAAAAAAGAAAAGAATTTTATGCTTGCTGATGCTCTTAGGGATGAAATTGATGCATTATGATACAAGATAGTTGATAGTAGGGAGTGAAGTAGAGTTGAAATAAAATAAATTTAATAATAAAATATGCTTGATTATAAAACAAGTTTAGTGATAATTTGATGATTAAATTCTTTAATAACATCAGCTCTTTTTATCAGAACTATAATAAAAAAACAAACAATTCCTCACTTATATTCACAAATAATATGGACTATTACAGTTACAATATCTTTTTTATGACAAGTTTATGATAATTCATGAGTTGGTACTTGGATTCTCTTTTTAATTGATTGTTGAGTTATAACTATACTTTTTTTATCTATAAAATATTGAATAAAAGAACCTACAAAATGGGATAAAATATTTTTAACATTAGCTTTAGTATCAATGATTCCTCGGATATTAACGAAAAATCCTCTGTACTCTGTAATTTTAGTAACATTTATAGATGTATTATGATATTTTCCTATACTAAACAAAATAAAAAGGTATCCAAACTCTGAAGTTTTATATCCTCGGATAATATGAAATATAAGTTTCATAACTTGATTTATATGACTTAATCATATAAGTATTTTATCTGCTTTATATATAACTGTGTCTTTTTCTATGAATTTTATAGTGATTTTTTCTATAATTTATTTTAAATATTTTAGATTATGAACATTAAAAATAAGATAATTAATCTTGATAATAGTGATTATCATATGCACTCGATGAACTTCTCAGATTGATTAAATACAATTGAAGAAATTGTTAGATATGCTTGAGATATTGGACTAAACGAAATTGCAATAACTGACCATAGTGATGGAGCAATGGATGTATTAACATCTATGTTTAATGTATCAAAAACTACATTTAGGTATTCTTTAAGAAAATGGAAAAATGTTCATAATGATGTAAATGTAGTTTTTTGAGTTGAGGCTGATATTATGAATGAAGACTGAGATATTTCTGATTTAATACAATGAAAAGAATCTGAATTTATAAATTTATCAGCTCATAAAGATATATGTTGAACACAAGTAAAATCTATAGATACAGCTTATAAAAATGCTATAGAAAAACATCATAAAAAGATAAAATGCATATGTCATCCTTGTAGTAATACAAATTATTGACAAGAAGTTGATATAAATAATCTTATAGATTTAGCAAATAAATATTATATTCCATTGGAAATAAACTGAAATTATTTGTATCACTGAAAAACAAATATTGATAAACTTCATATACTAATAAAAAATGCAAATAGAATTTACATAAATAGTGATGCTCATTCATTGTATGGATTAAGAGAGTATAGAAAAAATGTGATAAAGTTTTTGGAAGAGAATTGATATATCTAAATAATTGAACTTATGAAACAACCTTTTTTATTACTTATTGATGGAATGACAGGAGCTGGAAAAACAACAGTTTCAGGGCTTTTATCAAAAGAGATTCCTAGACTTGCAGTAATTGGTATGGATAAAGTAAAAAGATTTATCTCAGATTTTGAGAGATGAGAAAGAGATAACGGAATCGCTAAAGATGTAGTTTTTGAGATGACAAAAAAGTATCTTGATTATGATATTTCGGTTATTGTAGAACAACCATTTAAAACTTATGAAGAATTGGAAAGATATGAAGAAATCAGCAAAAAATACAAAATACCATTATATAAAGTACAGTTATTTACAAGTCCAGAGATAGCTTTAAATAGAGTTTTAAACCGCCAAAAAAATCTAGAATTTAAAATATCTGAAGATAGGATAAAAAGAAATATTGATTTTTTTGAAAAGAAAGATAAAGGTTTTTTAGTTATAGATACTTCAGATATATCAAGTGAAGAAGTGAAGAGTAAAATCGTAGATACGATTGGTTAATTTAAATCTTCTAATTCCTTTAGATCAAATAACATTTTTGTTGTTTGATCTTTTTTTTCAATATCTATAAATCAACTTTTTTTATAAAAACCTACTGAATTATTATTTGCATCAACAATTATAGACCTAACTCATATTGTTTTTGATAACTCAAAAGCTTTTGCAATAGCAAAAGTAAGTAATTTTTTTCAATATCAATTTCACCTTAAATTTTTGTCAATAAGTAATTTTCATATAAGTAATCAAGGAATGGGAAATCCTACTCACTCTAAATCATCAAGATTTCATCTTATAAAACATCATAAATATTTTTGTTGCATTCTAATTACAGATGCCGAAAGTGACATATATCATCTTATATAATTATCAATTTCTAAAGCATATATTGAACATAGTTTTGATGAAATATACTCTTTTGAGTCATCAAACAAGAAATCTTTCAAATGTTGAAAGACTTCTTCTGTTTCTATTGATATATTTTTTTCATCAAACTCTTTTTGTAATAAAACAAGTTCCATGTTATTTTGTTTTTAAAGATTTTTTCATAGATAATCATTCAACTAAAATTTGTTTTAATTCTCACTTTGAAAGTCATGATTTTAATTCTCACTTCATTATTTTAGATATATTTATTGCTCAACTTTTTGATACAGTTACAATAGGATTAAACTTTGTTTTCATACAAATTTTATTTACAAATACATAGGAATTATATACCTTTCTTATATAACTGCAAATGATTTATAACAAAATTTGTTATAGTCAACTAATTATTTTTACTATATTTTCGCTTACTAATCTTAAATTATGTAAGTTTTTGTGAAAATGAAAATCCTACTCTTACAGAGTAGGATTAAGATAAATTTTAAATTATAAATATTAAAGCTATTAAAAAAATCAAATTTATAAATAAAAATCTAAAGGAACTAATAATATTTAACATTTTTTGATTTGTTATTTCAGAATTTGTATGTATTTGCTCTAAAATTTGTTTTTCTAATTCTTCATTAGATAAATCTTTAAATTCTTTTATATAATCTAAAATCTTCATATTTGATATATGACTATAAAAGAAAAAAGATTTACTTGTAGAAACATTTTTTAAATTAGGAAAAATAACCTTAAATAAAAAGTATATTCCTAATATTAATGTTATAATAAATACAATAAATATAATAAATTTACTTAAATTATTTTCTATAAATATTTTATTAATGTCTTTTACATTTTGTGTTATGTAAGTAATTCACAGTGCATAATACAATGATAGCAAAGTAAATTTTTGTTCTGCAAATTTTAACCACTCACTTGTTCTTATTAACTCGTTTTGAAGAAATTCAAGATTGTTTTTCATATTTTAATTTTAATTATTATCTAATGCAATTATTTTTTTACACCATTCTTTTCAATGATTAGAACACCACATACTTTCCAATATAAATGCTTTATTAAAATCAAATTTATCATTATTTGATAAATCTATTTCTTTCCATAAATCTTCTTTTTCTCAAGTTTCTTTTCAATTTGAACATCAACAAGATTTTAAAACTAACTCATCATTTCATAAATTTTTAAAGAATCTATCAGAAACAAACAGTTCTCAATCTTTTGATAAAGATGCAAGTTTTGCTGTCATATTTATAGTTTTTCCAGCCCAAACTTCATTTTTTCTTCTATCTCTTCAAATCACTATCCTTTAATCATAATTGTTTAACTAATACTGTCTTTTGATCTATTCACATATGAAATCAAATATCTACTTTTCAATTTAATTTTTTATCCACTAGTTTTTTAAAAGTACTTTTAGCAAAAGTCTTAAATGTAATTGCAGAAGCAATACTTGTATAAACTTTATTTTTACTAAATAATGCAAATACTCAATCTCATTTTATATCTATATATTCTGCTCACATCTCGTGAAAAATTCTTATAGATGTTCATGTAAATAGTTCATAAATTGATGCAGTAGTATGATCATGGGTAATAGCACTTAATTTTGTTGATCATCTAATATCAACAAAAACTGAAATTACATCTTTAATTTTATACCAAGAATTCATTTTATAATCTCAATTGCTAGGTAAACAATTCCTTTCAGTAATAGAGTTAGTTTCATCAAAAGTTTTTTTTCAATCATTTATAATTTCATCAATTTTATCTAAATATAAATTTTGTTCCATTGTTTAAATAATTAAAATCTAAATTATTTTTTCCTTTTTCATGGTTTTTCCCATTTTTCATATCTGCTTCAATCTTTTTTTCTATCTAACTTCTTTTTTGTTAAGTCGTCTCATTTATACTTCTTTGTTGTCATATTTGTTTATATTATTGAATAAAATAGTTATTCTATTTTTATTTTTGTGTATAATGAAACCATTACTTTTGTTATGATTTTAAAAGTCTGACTATACGAGATATCCAATATATAACTTGAATTAATCATCCACAAAAAATTTATAATAGATTAGAAAAACTAATAAAAGATTGATATATAACTGAAAATTATGAAATAAAAAGAATGCCTGATGAAAATAAAGTTTTTCTTCCTTTTTATTGATGGGCTCAATGTTGACATAGTTGAGCAAAAATATTTGAAGAACATCCTAGAGAAAAAATTAAATTAGATTTAGAAAAAAACTGATTAAAAGATAAAGATTATTGAAAATTTTTTATAACAAGAACTAAGTGAAAATCAATGGAACCTAAAATAAATACTTGAACAGATTTATTAGTAGAATTGAGCCCCTTTTTATGATGAAATTATTTTTATTTAGTTAAACACAATGAGATTGCAAAAATAAAACAAATAACTAAAAAGAAATGAAAGTATTTTTTACATTCAATAAATAGAGACTATATAGATGTAGAAATAAATGAATGAGAAGACTTTGATATTATTTGAATTGTAAAGGTTATTTGAATAAAACTATAAATTTAATTAACCTTACAGGTTAACTAAATTTGACTTTTAATAGAAATTAATATACTATTATCATAAATACAAAAAATGAAAATCACTTTTTCTACTTCCTCTCTACAAAAACTCTGTGAAAATGATAAAAAACTATATCAAAAGTATAAAGATAAAGCTTGTCATATTAGAGATGCTCTTGTGGAACTACAAATATTAGAAAGTTTATATTTTATTAAAATAAACCCTATTTATGGCTTACATACATTATCTTGAAAAAGAAAATGAACAATAGCAATTTACACAAAACTCTGAGATAAAACTTATTGATTAAGATTTGTTATAAAAAATAAAAACTGAAAAGATGTATGCAATGATTTTGAAAATACCGAGTTATTTAAATCTGTTACACAAATTGAAATAATAGATTTAATAGACTATCATTAATTTATAATTTTTACACCATGATAAAAAGAGAATTTCAGCCTGATTGGGTTGTACATCCGTGACAAAATCTAAAAAGATTTTTAGAA
>JAQUWS010000045.1 GCA_028692735.1 Candidatus Altimarinota bacterium | reverse complement strand
ATTTTCATACTGACTGAAGAATTACAGAGATAAAAACTAAAGATTTTGTACTTATTAATTGATACTTTCCTAATTGATGAACTAGAGCTGATTGAACTGAGATGCTTTCTTATAAACTTGAATTTTATGATAAGATAATTGATTATGCAAATAATTTAGTTAAATCGTGAGAAAATGTAATTATCACTTGAGATTTTAATATCTGTCATGAAGAAATAGATATAGCTAGACCTAAAGAAAATGAAAATAGTATTTGATTTTTACCAGTTGAAAGAGCTAAATTTTGAGAAATGTTATCAAATTGATATATAGATGTTTGGAGAAAGTTATTTCCTGATAAAAAAGATGTTTATAGTTGGTGGAGTTATAGGGCTTGAGCAAGACCTAGAAATGTTGGGTGGAGGTTAGATTATTTTATAGTAAATAATAATTTTTTTGATAAAGTAGAGTGAATTGAATATATGACTGATATAATGTGAAGTGATCATTGTCCTGTTGTACTTAGATTAAAAAATTAATTGATATTTATGAATAGATATGAAAAATTATTCTTCAAGAAGTATATTCCTGAGTGAAGTGATGTAAAATACATTGTGCATGAACATTTTGTAGTGATTATGAATAGATTATTGGTAATGCTTATTTGATTTGTGTTTTTTCCTTGTTTTTTTTATGTAGAGTCATGAACATTTAATGATTTAATTAATTTTAATATATTTGAGATATATTTGATAGTGATATATATAAAAATAATTTATGATGTATTTGATTGGTATAATGATGCTTGGATTGTAACTGAAAATAATGTAATAGATTTGAAATGGGCTTTGTTATATATAAAAGTAAATTCTGTGAATTTTGATAGTATAGAGTGAATTGAAGTAGAACAAAATTGATTTTTTGATAAGATGTTATGAAAATGAACTCTGATAATTCATAAGATTTGAGATGAGATATTTAGATTAAAAGAAGCAAAGATTCCTTTTACTGCATTGGAGGAAATCGAAAAAATAAAGGATAAACAAAAAGTTGATCCTGAAAAAGAAGAAAAAGAAAAGTTTGAGGTTATTTTAGAAGCTTTGACTTGAGTTGTAAATCAGTATCTTGAATCAACATGACATAAAAAGAAAAAAGAAAAAATTATTGAAGATGATATAGAAGAGTTTATCAATAAAGAATGAACTTTGGATTTAAGATAATTCTATAAAATCTCACAATACGTAAAGACTTCAGAAAATTACATACAAGTAATTTTCTTTTTTTGATGCTTGTGTTATTATTTGTCTTGGAGTAAGGATTTGTGTGTTTATATCTTGTTTTTGGAATTCTTCAAGTAATTTGTTTTGCTCTTTTAGTTTTTTATTTTTTTTGTTTATAAGTATATATTTTTTGTTTTTTCAGATAATATTAGTAATTAGATTTAATTTTTTTCACTTTTTTAGTTGGATGCAATAGTATATATCATCATATTTATCTGTGATGTTTTTTAAATATTCTTTTAAAGCATTTATTCACTCTTCATTATGTGCTCAATCGATTAATAAATTGTTTTTTATAAATTGTAGTCTTCATATATGATTTACTTTTTTTAATCACGATAATATTGTATTTTCATTAATTTTTAAATATTTACACATTTCATATGCTAATCATGCATTTTTTTGTTGGTGATTTCATAGTAGATTTGTTTCTTTTTTTGTATCAGTGTAGATTAATTTTGCATTTTTTTGTTTTGCTATTTCTTCAATTACTTTGTTTTTATGATTTATAAAAATAGGGATATTTTCTTTTATGATTCAAGCTTTTTCATATGAGATTTCTTTTTTTGTTTTTCAAAGTATATCTTGATGATCTAGAGATATACTGGTTATGCAAGTTATGTATGGATTAACTATATTTGTAGGATCAAGTCTTCATCAAAGTCATACTTCAATAATAGCAAATTCTACTTTTTTCAGTTTAAAAAACAAAAATGCAAGTAATGTTCATCTTTCAAATCTTGCTAGAGTCAAAGGTAGTTCTTTTATTTTGTTTGTTAATGTTATAAATTCTGTTTCATTTATATATCATTTATCAGTTAAAAACCGTTCTTTTTTATCTATTATAAAGGGATTTGTAAATACTCACACTGATTTATTGGCTTCTTTTAATACTGAGAATACCATTTTTGATACACTCCCCTTTCAGTTTGTTCAGGCAATATGTATTACTTTTATATCTTTTAGTGGATTTCAAAGTAAAGAGTTTGCTTTGATTAAGTTTTGTTGGTTATATGGAAGTATTTTGTCTGTAAATATGTATTTTAATGCTTCTTTGTATGTGGTAATCATAAATTATATATCATTTCAGTATATACTATTATGCTCATCTAAAAGTTCTTTTTTTTGTTTCTTTTTTACATTTTGCCATGTCGAGTATGTGTATTCTTGGTCTTCTCTTCTAGCACTTATTCTTTCACTTAACTTTTTGTATGATCTTTCAAAAACCTTTTTTAAATCTTTTATGTATCACTTTTTTTCAAAGATTTTGAGTAAGCAAAGATATGTCCATATAACATCTCAAAGTTCATCTTCTAAGTATACTCTATTGTCTGGTTTTACTTCATCTTTTACCTCTTGTAATTCTGCTATAACTCAATTGAAATATGTTTCCCATCATTTGTAAAAATCTGCATATTTTGGGCTTTTACTTTTTGCATCTTCTTCGTATTGTGTTATCCAATCATCTGCTAAATCTATAAGTTTTGTAAGTGTATGATGCATAGGTTAATTGATTAAGTTAATAAGTAGTTTTGTCATCAAATCTTTGTCTTTTGGATTTGATTCTGCGATAAGAAGAGTTATGGCAACTAGTGCTCTATCATTGATTTTTTTGTTTCATGTTTTATCAAAAAGTATATTGTTTTTTGCTAAAAACAATATAAATAAAAATGCTCAACTTCTTTTGTTTCAATCAGAAAAAGGATGGTCTTTTACTACAAAATATAGTAAATTTGCTGCTTTTTCTTCTGTAGTTTCATAAAGTTCTTTTCATCAAAAGGTTTGGTATAGGTTTCAGAAAATAGATTCAAGTCATCATGTATCTCTTAGTTGTGCAAATAATTGAGAGGCTTCTTTTTTATCTATTAAGTTTTGTTTTAGTTTCAATATACTTTCAAAGGCTTCTTTTGATTCTAATTTATAGTTTAGTTTTTTTGTTTTTCAGTGTTTATCTAGTTTGTCTTCATCATAGTTTTGTAGTAGTAACCATGAGTTTGTGTAGTTTGTGATTATATCAAGTAATCATAAAGCTTCATCTTTTGATAAATCTCATGATTTTAGACTTTTTTTGATTAAGTTCATTGTATTTTCAAGTTCTTTTAATCATTTTTCTTGAAGTCTATTTTGGTTTATTGTATATCCTTTTATTAAATATTCTTTTAATATATTATTTGCCCAGATACGGAATTTAGTGGCTTGTGATGAGTTTACTCTGTATCATATGGATAGTATCATGTCTAGGTTGAAATACTCTATATTTCTTTCTACTAATTTATCTCACTCTTTTTGAACTGTTGCAAAAAATGCAACAGTTTGTTCTTGGCTTAATTCTCAAGTTTTATATATGTTTTTTATATGTCTTGATATATTTGATTTGTCTTTTCAAAATAAATCAGCAATTTGATTTAGGTTTCACCAAATAGTTTGTTTTTGTAAATCTCATGTGAACTGTATTTCTCATGATTTTCATTGAAATATTTGGATTTCTTTTTTATTCGTAGTTTTCATAAACTCATGTTATATAATATATCCTTATTATATACATTTTATAAGAATTGCAAGAAAAATATTGTACTTAGTTGCTTAGAAAATATATTATGATTAGTATTTACTATAAAGATCATTTACTTTTCATTCAATATTATCAATTTCAAGCTTTATATAATCTACTACTAGTTTAGTTTCGCTAGCTTGATTTTCTATATCATCTAATATATCTCAGAAAGAAGATTGATAATTCTCCCCTCATACTTCTTCTATATTAACCAATTTAGTTTCAAAATCTCACAATGTATAATTTAATTCATTTATATCATCATTTATATTTATTATATGTCAATGTAAATTATTAATTATGTAATATTGATAGAATGATTCTTTTCATAATTATTTAATTAAAATGTAAATAACTAAACAAAAAAGGATAACTTATGTACCTTAGATGTTTGCAGACAATCCAACTCACAATATCTTAAATTAAGGTAAAGGAGTATACGGTAACATAAGTTACCCTTTACTACCTTAATTTAGAAAGTTATAAATTGGATTTGTCTGCATTTGTATAATAAAAAATAATATTGATTTTTCAATATTATTTTTTAAAAATCATTTTTTTGATTTGGTACTTGTAGTATTTTTTATTTAATATGTATGTATTATAGATCCTGAAACAAGTTCAGGATGACGGTTGAGGAATATTTTTTTATACTCAGTATGACAGATTTTTTTTATTAATCCACATATACTTCCCTTGGTTTGCTTCAGTTGCTTGGTCAGACTACTCAAAGGTCTTCTAGGATATCGAGTATCTTTGCAGCACGAGCATATCAAAGTCAAAGTTTTCTTTGGATAAGTGATGTGGAAGCTTTATGAGCTTCTTTTACTACTTGTATTGCTTTTTCTACTATTTCTGGGTTTTCGTCTTGGTCTCATTCGTATCTTTCCATTATGCTTCATTCTGAGTTTGTTCTACCACTTACTATATTTGGGTCGTACATATTTTCTATTACATCTGGATCTACAGTAAGTTTGATTTGATTTACTACTGCTTCAATTTCATCGGTGTCTACAAATACTCATTGTACTCTCTCTGGTTCTAGCGTCCCTGTTGGGCTGTAAAGCATATCTCACCTTCATAGTAAATCTTCTGCTCAGGCTTTATCGAGAACGGTTCTCGAATCAACTTGAGATGCTACTGTAAAGGCTATACGGCTTGGAATATTGGCTTTTATAAGTCATGTGATTACATCAACTGATGGTCTTTGAGTTGCAACTATTAAGTGCATACCTACTGCACGAGCCATTTGTGCTAGTCTTGCTATACTTTGCTCTACTTCTTTTTTATTTCAACTCATCATCAAATCTGCTAGTTCATCAATGATTATTACAATATATGGCCATTTTTTTGAATTGTCTACTTTTTCATTATATTCTTTTATATTTTTTGCATTTACTGCTGTTGCTAAATCATATCTTTTAAGCATTTCTGCAACTCCCCGTTTTAGTGCGTTTACAGCTTTATCTGGACTTGTGATTACTGGTGTTAATAGATGTGGTATTCAGTTATAGATTGATAACTCAACTCTTTTTGGGTCAACCATTATAAATTTTAGTTCTCTTGGTGAAAATTTATAAAGCATACTTATGATAAATCCGTTTACTCATACAGATTTTCAACTTGCTGTTTGTCATGCAACAAGCAAGTGAGGCATCTTTACTAAGTCTCAGATAATCATGTCTGCGTTTACATCTTTTCATATAGCTATAGGAATTTCATTTTTTTGTGACTTAAATAATGGACTTTCAAGAACTTCTCTTAATCAAACTGTACTTCTTTCGTTGTTTGGTGTTTCTATACCAACTACTCATAATCATGGAATTGGTGCTTGTATTCTTATACTTTTAGCTTGTAGTGCTAGGGTTAAATCTTTTTTTAGGTTTTCAATTTTTTGTAATTTTACTCATTCTGCTGGTTTAAGTCTGTATTGAGTTACTGTTGGTCAAACTTTGTATCACTCCATATCTACTTCTATTTTAAATTGAAGCAGTTTTTCTTCTATTTCTAGTTCTTTTCTTTTTACTTCATTTTCATCTATTTTTATTTCTCATCATCTATTATGAAGTAAGTTAATTTTAGGTAGTTCCCATTTTCAAAAATCAGGTTCATGAAATTCTTTATCTTCTGTTTTTTTATCTTTTTTTCATGCAAAAAAGTCTGTTATACTTTCTCAGATTTTTTCAACTTTTTCTATTGCAATTTTTTTAGGAAATTCTTTTTCAAGTGGAATTTTTTGTTGCTTATTTGCAATAGCTTCTTTTTCTTTTTTTAGTAAAGCAAGTGCATCATCTAGTTCTTTTTTCTTTTTTTCTATTTCTCACTCTTTCTTTGTTTTTTTGAATTCTTCTTTTATCTCTTTTACATCTTTCACTACTTCTTTTGTTATGTTTGTTTTTAATTTACTTAAATCTGGTTTCATTGATACAGCTTTTTTTATAAATGTTTTTGGTGAAAACCTAAATAATATAACTAGTGATATTATAAATAGTGTAAAAAAAGCTAGTAGAGTTGTTTTTACTCATAAAAATCAATTAACAGTGTTGTAGATATTAAAAACTGCTTGATATTCTGTAAAATATCAAATTATTGTACAAATTGAACTAAAATAAAATAAAAATCAAAATACTCTATATATGTTGAAATTGAAAGTTATTCAATTTTTAAAAAGTAAAAATGAGAACATTAAAAATGCTGGGGATACAATTAATTTAAAGTATTCTCAAAATAAATATATAAAACTTGTTGATAAATAGTTTCAAAAAACTGAGTTTGTATCTGCAAACGCTGTTGATGCTCATAATATCAAAAAAATTATTCAAAAAATTATTTTGTTAATTTCTGGTGGTAAATCTAGTCTTTTTCTTTTTGCCATAATTTAAGAGGGGTTAATAAATCGTATTTATTATATTAAAAACTTGTTATAAATCAAAAAAAATCTCTTAGTTTCTAAGAGATTTTTTTTAATATAGTATATAACAATTATTTTTTATCTGTAATCAAATCAGTTTATTCAATTTACAGTTGCAAATAGTTCAGATAATGTTTCTGCTCTACGAATGAGTGTAACTTCTCAGTTTTCTTCTAGTAATAATTCTGCTGGTCTTAATTTTGCATTGTAATTAAATCACATTGCTGTTCAGTGAGCTCAAGCATCATGTATTACTATTATGTCTCATTCATCAATTTTTGGTAGTTCCCTATCTATTGCAAACTTATCATTATTTTCACAAAGAGATCATGTAACATCATATGTCATTGTATTTTTTTTATTTTCTTTTCATAGTACTGTGATGTGATGATATGCTCAATATAGCGCTGGTCTCATAAGACATTGCATACTTGCATCAACTCAAACATATTGTTTATATTTGTCAGTTATGTGTAGTACTTCAGTTACTAAGTATCCATATGGTCAAGTTATCATACGACCACATTCCATAACTATTCTTAGTGGTTTTTCTCTGTTAGTTCAGATGATTTTTTCATACTCTTTTTTAATTCATTTTGATACTACATTTAAGTCTACTTTTTTTTGTTCTGGTTTATATGGTATACCAATTCATCATCCTAAATTTACAAAATCAAAGGTTATATTTAATTCTTTTTCTAGTTCTACAACTAACTCAAAAAGTATTTTTGCTGTTTCTATAAAATATTCTGGGTTAAGTTCATTTGATGCAACCATAGTATGTAATCAAAAGTGATGTACTCAGTGATCTCTTAGTTTTTTATATGCTTCAAATAATTGTTCTCTTTTCATTCAGTATTTTGCTTCTTCTGGTTTTCATATGATTGTGTTTCATTTTTTTAATGGTCCTGGATTATATCTACAGCATGAAATTCTTGGTAAAAATCACACAGTTTCTTTATAGTAGTCAATATGAGTTATATCATCAAAATTTATAATTGCTCATATTTTATGTGCTTTCATAAATTCATCATACTTTGTATTATTTGATGTAAACATTATTTCTTTTCATGTAATTCATACAAGTTCACTCATAACTAATTCTCACATAGAACTACAATCAGCTCAACTTCACATTTCTTTAAGTATTTTAAGTAGTGTTGGGTTTGGACATGCTTTTACTGCAAAGTAGTTTTTAAATCAGTCTACCCATGAAAAAGCTTCTTTGAATTCTTTCATATTTTCTATGATTGCTTTTTTATCATAAATAACAAAAGGAGTTGGATATGTTTTTGCTATTTCTTTTACTTTTTCTAAAGTAAGTGGAGTTGTTTTGTTTGTCATAAGAATGTAAATTAAAAAGTTAAAATGTATAATTGTAGAAAAGTATTGTTGTTTTTGATAATGTTACTTGTGTTGAAAAATGATATGTTAAATTTTGCTTATTTTTCATCATTCATTGTTGTATTTGCTTAGAATTCATATTGTTGGGTGTGTATCTTTGTTTTTATTCCATTCTTCATAAAATTCACAGAATTGAGTTAGATCAATTTTTTTTGTTGTCTCATTATCTATTCACAAGTGATTTTGAATAATTCTTATTGATCATTGTTTTCATGGTTTATTTTCAATTATATATGATTCTCATGAATTTAGAATTATTTCTATGTTGTAGTTTTCTAGTGGTTTTAAGGTTTCTATATGTTCTTTGAATTGCATAAAAATTATTGTTTATATTAAAAATTTTTTGTAGCCAAAGCTAGTAATCTTTTTATATGATTCCGGACTAAATCCGGAATGACAATTTATTAATAGTTATTTTGTTTTATAAAATCTAGGAATTCATTTTTTTCTTTTTCATCCATTTTGCACATAGGAAGTCTAAATTCTTCTTTAATTATATCTTTGTATGCTAAGTAAGTTTTTGTAGGAAGTGGATTAGTTTGGATAAACAGTTTTGAAAATAATTCTTTATGTTTTTCATTTAGTTTTTTTGCTCTTTCATCATTTAAAATACAGAAATCTACAAATTCTTTTATTTCTTGTGGGATACAATTTGAAGCTACTGATATTATTCAGTCTCATCACATTTTAATTAGGTCATATGTTAGTCAATCATCTCAGCATAAAACTGTAAAGTCTGAAGGTGTTTTTTCAATTACTTCTTTCATTTGGTTTATATCTCAGCTTGCTTCTTTAACTCAAATTACATTTTTTGATTTTTCTATTATTTTTATTAGAGTGTCTGTGTTTAGGTTTACTCATGTTCTTCCCTTTATGTTATATAAAAATATAGGTTTTTTTGTTGAGTCAGCTATCGTTGTAAAATGTAGGTATAATCAAGTTTGAGTTGGTTTATTGTAATATGGATTTACTACTAGGTATGCATCAATTCATTCTATTTCGTCATATTTTTCAATATTTTCAAGAGATTTTTTTGTTGAATATGTTCAAATATTTACCATTATTTTAGTTTTTCATTTTAGTTTATTTACTGCAAATCTTAATAATTTTTCTCATTCTTCTTTTGTTAATGTTGGGTTTTCTGCTGTAGTTCAAAGCAGTAAAACTCATGTAACTCATGCATCAATTTGATTTTGTAATAATCTATCAAGACTTGCAAAATCAATTTCGTTATCAATTCAATTTCATTCCATAAATGGTGTAATTAGTGCTGTCCATAGTCATGCAAATTCTTTTCTTTCCATATATTTAAAGTTAAAAAGTAAAAAAGTAGTTTAGAAAATATAAATCTATTTTTTTAATAAGGTATTTATATTTTTTATGATTCTGAAAACTTGCTTCAGAATGACAATTTTGTTAAATTATTTCTTTTACGAAATCACTTATTTCGTAATATCATGTTTTTTTGTTTAACCATTCAGCACATACTACTGATCAAAGAGCAAATCATTCTCTTGTTCTTGCTGTGTGTTCTATTTTTATCGTATCAAATAGTGAGTCAAAGTAAACGCTATGTGTTCAAGGTATATTTCATCATCTTGTTGAAGAAAAATGTAATTCTTCTGGTTTTATTGCTCTGTGTTTTAATTCTTCTGTTATTAATTCTTTTTTTCTATCAACATTATCTAGTATAATATTTGCTGTTGTTATAGCAGTTCATGATGGTGAATCTGCTTTTTTATTATGATGAAATTCATGTCAAAATACATCATAATCATCAAAGTTGTTAATTATTTTTCAAGCATTTTCAATCATTTTCCAAAATAGATGTACTCATAGAGAAAAATTACTACTCCATAAAATTGCTCAGTTAGATTTCTTAAATAATTCTTTAATTTCTTCTACTTTATCATACCATCATGTTGTTGCCATTACTACTTTCATATTATTTTCTGCATAGAATTTCATATTTTCCATTGCTGCACCAGGGATTGAAAATTCTATAATTACATCAAACTCTGTATTTAATAGATTTTCTTTTGATGTATTGTATATTGGATCAATGATAATTGCTATTTCATGCCCTCTTTTTTTTGCATAATCTTCAACTAGTTTTCACATACGACCGTATCCAACAATTGCTATTTTCATATTTATTTTGTTAGTTATAATTTTTTGTTTGTTTAATAATATAAAAAAAGAAAAAAGTTTCAAGCTTTTTTCTTTTTTTATAAGGTTAATTTTTATATATTCAGTCTTTTATTGATGATGGATGATAGTTATATCAATATGGGTAATGTATATCTGCTCCTCAGATATCATCTTTTGCTGCTATTATTTGTTCAATATTTGGTTTTGTATTTCAAATTATAACTCAAAATTTATCACATTCTTCATTTTTAATCTTTATTCAATTATCTATACAGTGTCATGATGAATCACATCATCAGATTTCATCTTTTGTGTTCATATTTAAACTTTTATGATATAAAATATAAATTATCATCAATGAGCTGCTTTAAATAATGTTCAATTTCAAGGATTTGTTATGTAAACATTTCATCAAATTACTATAGTATCTTCAGTTCAACGTGCTTCTCATTTGTATGTTTCTGCATTGGCTATTATTCATAAATCTCATCAATTTATTGTTTCTTCTACATGATTACTAGTATTATTTCTACTTGTTTCAATTGCAGATACTCATGTTGGTTGTATTTCTCAAATTTCGTTATTATCATTTTTAAGTATACCCATAATTTAATAATTATATTATAAAATACATTATATATAATAAACATTATTTTTACTTGTCAATACTTTTTATAAAAAAATAGTTAATCTATTGATTAACTATTTTTTTATTTGTAATGTTTTTGTTTATTAGATTGAAGTATTTATGTTATCACTTGTTGTTTCAACTTCTTGATTTATTCAAATACTTGGTAGTTTTATTAATGGTGTTTGTTGTTCCTCAATAATTGGAGTTTCCATTGTTGGTTCAACTGTTGGAGTTTCTTCAGTAATTGGAGTTTCCATCATTGGTTCAATAGTTGGAGTTTCTTCAATAATTGGAGTTTCCATCATTGGTTCAATACTTGGTGTTTCTTCAATAATTGGAGTTTCCATCATTGGTTCAAC
>JAQUWS010000098.1 GCA_028692735.1 Candidatus Altimarinota bacterium | reverse complement strand
AGTCACTATATTTTATTCCTGCCATAATTATATTGTTATTTATTATATTTTAGTATATTTATTTTTTACACTAAAAAAAGTAGAATGTATCTCTTTTTTTACATTCTACTTTTTAGGGGGCAGTTCAGAAATCTTTGTTTTTTTTATCTAATCAATTGTAACAAATGTATCAACATATATTCTACCATCAAATTTTTTATTTTTCTTTTGATAGAATCTTACTATTCATTCTTTGCAAGCAAATAGAGTGTAATCATGTCACTGAGAAATACCTTCTCATGGCCAAAATTTATTACCTTTTTGTCTTACAATTATATTTCATGGAATTGCTTTTTGTCATCAGTATATCTTAACCCCAAGTCTCTTGGCTTGCGAGTCTCTACCGTTATTTGTAGATCATTGAGCTTTCTTGTGAGCCATATTTATCTAAATTAAAAACTAATATATATTATTTACTTCTTTTTGTAGCAAATCTTGCAAATGCTTTATTTGCTTCAGCCATCTTGTATACATCTAATTTCTTTTTTATTGCATCTCAAGATTCATTTGCTGCATCAATCAATTCGTTTGCTAAAAATTTAACGAAAGAACCTCATTTTTTACTTCTAGCTGCTTTTATAATCCATTTTGAAGCTAAGAATAATTGTCTTTTTGCTGTTACCTCTTGTGGTACTTGGAAAATTGATCATCATACTCTTTTTGGTCTAACTTCAATTTTTGGCATTACATTTTCCATAGCTTTGTTAAATATAGATTTTGGATCTTTTTGTCATCTGTTTTTTATTTCTTCAAAAGTTCTATCCATCAATTCAATAGCTAAACTTTTTTTTCATTGTAACATTATATAGTTTGTAAATTTATCTTGTATGCTTTCTTTTGGATTCATTTTTATTAAATTATAACAATTAAAATATTTTTCTCGTATTTTGTTCAGTAATTGTTAACTTACTCCGAGATTTACTAGAATTTAGAATATAGGGCATAGAGTTTAGAAATATTTTTCCTAAATTCTATATTCTACATTCTAAGAACTATTTTTTAGCTTTTGGTCTTTTTGCTCAGTAAAGACTTCTTCATTGTCCTCTATTTTTTACTCATTCACAATCTAATACTCATCTAACAATATGATATCTTACTCATGGTAAATCTTTTACTCTTCATCCTCTTATACTTACTACTGAGTGTTCTTGTAAGTTATGACCTTCTCATCAGATGTATGCATTTACTTCATATCCATTTGTAAGTCTAACTTTTGCAACTTTTCTTAGGGCAGAGTTAGGTTTTTTTGGAGTCATAGTAGTAACTTTTGTACATACTCATCTTTTCATTGGGTTTCATTTTTTTGGAGAGTTAAAAACTCATCTAATAGAATTCTTTGTAACTTGTAAAGCTGGAGCTTTACTTTTTTTTGTCTTATCACTTCTATTTTTTTTAACTAACTGATTAATAGTAGTCATCTCAATATATAATTAATAATTAAAAGTTAATAGTGAATAGATAAACTTTTAATTCCATTTCACTATTAGTATTTGCAAACTAACGTTTAGACCATTGAATACTCTTTCTAGCTTTATGTTTACCTGGTTTCTTTCTTTCAACAATTCTAGCATCTCTAGTTAAAAATCATACTGATTTAAGAATCTTTTTAAATGTTTCTTGTTTTCAAGCTAGAATTTTAGATAAACCATGTCTAATTGCTTGAGATTGAGCTGATATTCAAGATCAATCTACCTCAACTTCAAAGAAAAAACTATCTTTAACTTTACATAATTTTAAAGGAGAAAAAACTACATCAAATAAATCTTTTCTAGAAATATATTCAGAAACTTTTTTTCAATTTATAGTTGATTCATTGTTTCATTCAAATAATTTTACCTTTGCAGTTGCTGTTTTTCTTTTTCACACAGAAAATATATATTTTTTATCCATAAATAATAATAATAATAATATTTTTAAATTATAATTTTAACTCTTTTGGTTGTTGAGCATTATATATATGATTTTCTCAAACAACTAATTTTAATCTAGAAATCATAGTTTTTCTCAACTTATTTTTTGGTAACATTCAAGATACAGCTAATTCTAATGCTTTTGTAGGTTTTTTTACCAATAATTCAGATAATGTAGATTCTTTTACTCATCATAAGTATCATGAATGAGTATAGTACATTTTATCACTTAATTTACTTCAAGTAACACTAAATTTGTCAGAATTAAGTACTATAACATAATCTCAATTATCTACATATGAAGCATAATTAACTTTGTCTTTTCATCTAAGTATTACAGCTATTTTCGATGCTAATCTTCATAGAGTTAATCATTTTGCATCTATAACATACCATTCTCTTTCTTTTTGTTCTAATTGTTTTGGATTAATAGTTTTCATTTACCATTTCTTAAAAAACTAAACTAATTCAAGTAATACTAATTTTGCATTATCTCCATCTCTATATTTAATTGGAGTAATTCTAGTAAACCCGCATGTTCTACCTTTAAATTTTGGTGCAACATTTTTAAATAATT
>JAQUWS010000097.1 GCA_028692735.1 Candidatus Altimarinota bacterium | reverse complement strand
CAAGATCAAGAGATATTTCAAGAAACAGTAATATTGATAGATCCTCAAGCTCAAGCTCACCGAGAGGTATCTTTTCAGTTGGCTAAAATAGATCAACTATTAACAAGATTTCAGACAGTCATTCTAACAAGTCCTCCTCAATAGTAAGAAGATGATCTTCAATAAGCTCAAACAGAGATAGGATTATAAATATCGTCATAAGGAGCACTAGAATTATAACTTCAATAAGCTCAATGAGAAGCTCAAGCATACTGAGATCAACAAGAAGCAGAATTTGCTCATCTAGTAGAAGTATCAATTTTACCTCAAACATCAATAGTAAGAGTTCATCAAACAATAAGGTTAAAAGCAGTAGATGCAGTAGTCTCATGAGAAATATTACCTCAATTTAGCACAGTTAAATCTCAGCTAACAAGAAAAGATTTATTATTGTAAACAGTAGAATAATTTCTAATATAAGCATTTTGAGAAGTAGAAAGAGTTCAATCATTATAAAGAGCTCAAGTTAAGAAATTGATATTACTAGAAATATATAATCAAGAATTATTATTGACTGTTCCTCAAGAAAAAGTAAAGAGATTAGAAATATTAGAATTATTGTTATTATCAAGCATTCAGTTAAGAAGGATAAGATCAGAAGATATAGTTAAAGGAGAATTAGAAACAAGTTTTCAATTATTGGAAAGAGTAAGAGATCAACTGATAGAAAGAGGGACAGAAGAACGAGTAGTTAAGATTCAATAATTTTTAACAGTAAAAGATTTAGGGATATTCCAAGAATAAGATCAAGAAGCAGTAAAATTACCTCAATCAATAACGACATCATCAAAATTATTAAGATTGACAGTAGTAAAAGTTCAATAATTACCTCAATCTCATTTAATAATTAAAGATTCATATCAAGAAGTTAAATCTTTAATATAAATGGTTCATTCTCAGGCAATAGAAGGTCAAGAAGCAGAGATTTTAGATTTAAGAGTAGTTAAATTAAAAACAGATCAGTATTTGATGGCAATTCTTCATCAGGCTCAAGGATAACCTTCAGAAGAAGTTCATCAAATAGCTTGGTAAACTCAAGATCAAGAGATATTTCAAGAAACAGTAATATTGATAGATCCTCAAGCTCAAGCTCACCGAGAGGTATCTTTTCAGTTGGCTAAAATAGATCAACTATTAACAAGATTTCAGACAGTCATTCTAATAAGTCAACCTCAAGAATAAGAAGAAGTATATCAATAAGATCAAACAGTAATAGGATTATATATATCGCCATAAGGAGCTTTAGAGTTATAACTTCAATAAGCTCAATGAGAAGCTCAAACATACTGAGATCAACAAGAAGCAGAATTTACTCATTTAGTAGAAGTATCAATTTTACCTCAAACATCAATAGTAAGAGTTCATCAAACAATAAGGGTAAAAGCAGTAGATGAGGCAGAAGTATGTGTAATAATTCAACCATTTTCTATAGTAGCATCTCATGTAACAGTTAAAACATCATTAAGAGTAAGTGTAGCTCAGTTTTTTACAACTAAACTATCATAAGTAGTTCATGTACTTATTGTAGTATTTGTTGTTATATCTACAGCAAAAGTATGATTTAGAAAAAGAAATAAATAAGTAAAAAAAGTAAAAATATATAAGTAAATTTTTTTATTTACCATAATAATTATATATTAAAAATTAATTTTTAAAAATTTTATCATAAATTAATGAAAAAAACAAAATTTAAGATTATATTTTTTTATTATTCAAAATATAAATAAGAAATCATAAAAAAATAAAATAAATAATCTCAAAATACAAACTATAATCTCAAAAATCAGTTTTTATAATAAAATTATCAAGTTTTCAAAAATAATGAATTATTGACAAATCAAATTTCAAAAAAATATAAGAGAAAAATCATAAAATTATTCAAAAAAATGGGGTTATAAAGTATCATAAAATAGATAAAAATCAGAAAAGCATAACAAAAGAAATATTCCATGAAATTAGTATATTTGAAATAGGTGTTAATAATACAAGTTGTCAAAAATTAAAAATTGTTATAGGGAGCGTCAAAACCATTGCTGACATTGTTATAGAGAAACTTTCTCTTATTGCTAAAGTTTCAGGAAAGAAATAAAAAATTTTATCAAAAAAATCTTTTGTAAAAAGTATTCATAAAACAGCTAAAAAACTTAACTGAAAGCTTAAATCATAATTTATATACAAAGGGTTGTATAAAAGCATTAAAAAACAAGTTATTAAAACTGTTGTAATTGAAGAAGATTTTCTTCATAAACTAGTTATAGAGTATCATATGATTCACATAATTCAAGCTCTGATAACTGAAGCTTCTAATCATACAAAAATACAAAAAATTATTAAGAAAGAAAAAATTAATATTGTTCTCATAATCACAGGAACAAATTTTAAGAAAAATCATAAAAATATAATTAAAATAGTTATATTAAATCAACTAACAGCAATTATATGAGTAGTTCATGAATTATTAAAATCTTTAGAAAGATTTTTTGGTATATTTTCTCTTGCTCATATCAATATTCAAGATAACAAAATAGATT
>JAQUWS010000044.1 GCA_028692735.1 Candidatus Altimarinota bacterium | reverse complement strand
TGTTGTCATGGCATTAATTTTTCTAATATATATGGTAGTACTGCAATCAAAGCTAGAAAAGATCAACCAAATAAATTTAAGTGTGAAGATACTCTTGTTAGATATTCAGCAGTTTCAGATCAAGGTCTAATTCATGGAATATATCATCATCTCTTCTGAATACTTTCTGCAACTTGTTCTGTGTTAAATGTTATAGAAACATAGAAAAATGAGAATATCAAAACGAAAACAAAGTAAACTAATATAAATACCCAACTTGGATTTTGCATACTAAAAAATTTTAATAACCATGTTCATATGGCTTGAGTTTTTTCTGCAGTTGAATTTGCCATTATTTGTCATACAATTCAAGGAAAAGTAACCAATGATATTGCAAATATGATAGGAATCATTCATGCTTGATTTATTCTTATCGGAAAATAAGATTTCTCTTCTCTTCAAGTTTTTGTGTAAATAATAGGAATTCTTCTATTTCATTCAGTAAATTTTATAATAACATATATTATAAACAATGTAGCTATTAAAATTCAAGCAAAAACTCAATAATTTTTTAGAGCAAAATAGTTTAATATAACTCAAGGAACTCAAGATAATACTCAAGCCATGATTATGATACTTATTCAGTTTCAAATACCATATTCAGTCATTATTTCTCATAACCACATCAAAAATAAAGTTCAAGCTGTTACTATTATCATTGCTAATACTACTACTTTCCAATTTAACATATCAATAATTTCTCATTTTGCTAAATTATTTAGCAATAGAATCATTCAATAACTTTGTAAAAAAGAAAGAGGAAGAGTTAACCATCTTGTAATTTTATTAATCTTTCTTTGTCATGAATCTCATTCTTTTTGCATATCTCCTATCTTTGGAACTATTACTCATAATAATTGAATTATGATAACAGCATTGATATATGGGGATAATCACATCAGAATTATTGAAAAGTGACTTAATCATCATCACATTAACGCACTAAAAAGTGATAACCCTTTTTGTTGCTCAATTATAGCTTTTAATCAATCAGTATTTGCACCAGGTAATGGTATAACTGATAATAGTTTGTAAACTAAAATTAAAAGCATTGTAGCAATAATTTTCTTCTTTAGTGAGTCTATCGCAAACACAGATTTAATATGTTTTAAAATCATAAAGTTAACATTAAAAAGTATTTTTCTCTTATTAATTTATATAAAAAAACCCTAAGTTTATAGGGCTATTTTTCTGTTATAGTTATACTACCACCTACTTTTTCAATGGCGTCTTTTGCTTTTTCTGAAACCTTTTCTAAAGTAATATTTACTTTAGCTTTTAATTCTCAATTCCCTAAAAGTTTTAATCAAAATTGTTTTTTTCTAATAAGTCAATTTTCTAATAAAACTTCTTTTGTAATTTCAGTTATTCATTTAGAAGCCAATAATTCTAAATCACTTAAATTTACAATATTGTATCTTTTCATAAAAATGTGATTTGAAAATCATTTTAATTTTGGTGTTCTTCTAAATAATGGTGTTTGTCCTCATTCAAACCATGCTCACATTTTACTTCATCTTGCATTTTGTCATTTACAACCTTTTCAAGAAAATGTTCACTTTCAAGATCAATTTCATCTACCTAGTCTTTTCTTACACTTTCTTGATCAATCAGTTGGTTTTAGAGTATTTAAAGATAACATAATTAATTCAATTATTAATATAAAAATCTATTATTTTTTAAAAGATGTTAAAGCTTTTAAAGTTGCTCTAGCGTTGTTTATCAAATTTGTTGATCAAAATCTTTTTGCTAATACATCACTATATCAAGCTACATCCAAAACTTTTCTAGTTGCTCATCATGCTATAATTCAAGTTCATTTAGAAGCTTGATGTAATTTTACTATAGCAGATTTATATTTTACAGTTAAGTTATAAGGAACGGATCCATCATTAATAGGTACCTCAACCATATTTTTCTTTGCTGCGTTTACTGCTTTTGCAATTGCTGTAACTACTTCTCAAGATTTTCAAGTTCATAGTCAAATTTTTCATTTACCATTTCAAACTAACATAACAGCTCTGAATCTTAATTGCCTTCATCATGCAGTTACTCTTGTTACTCTATCTACACTTAGTAATTCTTCCTTAAATTCGTTAACTACAACATTACCGTTTACATCTTTTTTCTCATTTCTTTTTGTTGTATTTTCTTTAGGATTAGCCATATAAATTCTTAAAATTATAAAATTAAAATTTTAATCAAGCTTCTCTAGCTGCATCAGCTAATGCCTTTACTCTTCAGTGATAAGAAAATCAATTTCTATCAAATACCACTTCAGTTATTTTATTTTCAATAGCTTTTTTTGCAATAAGAGCTCAAACTTTTTTAGAACTTTCTACTTTTGTAGATTTAGTATCATCTTTTAAGTTATTTGCTGCACAAATAACTTTTCAAGTTTCTTGATCTATAATTTGAGCATATATATAACAATTACTTCTATATATATTTAATCTTGGATTAGTAGAACTTGAAATTTTAGATTTTACTCTTTCTTTTCTTTTAAGTCTTTTTAATACTTTTTCTAACATATTCAATAAGTTATAAGTTATAAAGTTTATCAAGTTTATAAAGTTATAAGATTTATAAATTATTTGTTTTACAAACCTTAAACTTTATAAACTAATTAACTATTTACCAGTTTTTCATGCTTTTCTTCTAATTTGCTCACCAACGTATTTAATTCATTTTCATTTGTAAGGTTCTGGTTTTTTCTTTGCTCTTACTTTAGAAGCAAATTGTCAAACTAATTGTTTGTCAATTCATGAAATTATAATTACATTTTTTTCTTTTTCATGAGCATCAATTTTTATTCATTTAGGAGCTATCATTTCTACTTTGTGAGAAAATCAAACACTTAGGATTAATTTCTCTGGTGATGACACTTCAAATTTATATCATACTCAATTTATTTCTAAACTTTTCTTATATCAATTTGTAACTCATTCAACCATATTTGCTAGTACTGCTCTTGTTGTTCCCCATAAAGCATTTGCTTCATCAGAAACAGGAGTTACTACTAGTGTATTTTCTTCTTTTTTTATTTCAACCATATTTGAAAATTCAAAAGAAAGTGTACCTAGTTTTCATTTTATAGTTACTTTACTTCATTCTAAAATAACTTCAACATTTTCAGGTAGTACTATAGGTAATTTACCAACTCTAGACATAAATAAACTATTATAAATTTAAAGTATTATTAAAAAACTTCACATATTAATTCACCTCAAACATTTAATGTTCTAGCTTCATATCCTGTTATTATTCATTTTGGAGTTGAAACTATATAAATTCATTTACCATTTCTAGATTTTTTTATATCTTTTGATCAGATATAAATTCTTTGTCATGGTTTACTTATTCTTTTAAATGTAGGAATATATTTTGTAATTCTTACATCATTTAATTTTACAGATAAAAACTTTTTATTTTCTTCTGATGTCTCTTCAAAATCAATTATATATTTATTTTTTTTCATTATTTTCAATATATCAGCTTTCACTCTAGAATAAGGAAGTTTAATTTCTTGTAGTCTAGACATATAAGCATTTCTTAATCTTGTTAATAAATCTGCTATTGGATCTATTATCATAAATCTAAAAATTAATAAACTAAAATCTTTTTTTTATTACCAACTTGATTTTCTAACTCAAGCTAATTCTCAAGCATTTGCTTTTTCTCTAAAACAAATTCTACAAATTCAAAAATTTCATAAATATCATCTTACTCTTCAACACATTGCACAACAATTAAATACTTTTGTTGCGTATTTTGGTTTTCTTCAATCTTTTATAGCTCTTAGAAATTTTGTTTGCAATTTATTTGCTTTAGCTATTTTTGACTTTCTCATCTATAATAATTAATTATAAAATATTATTTAGAAAATGGGAATCCCATCATTGTAAGTAATTCTTTTCACATCTCTTTATTTTTTGCAGTAGTTTTAACAGTAATTTGTATACCATTATTTTTTACTATATCGTCTTGTGGTACTTCCAAAAATATAGAGTGTTCTTTAATTCAAAAATTATAATTACCTTCTTTATCAAAGCTATTCTTAGAAATTCATCTAAAATCTCTAACTCTTGGTAAAACTATATTTATAAGTTTATCCAAGAAATTATACATAGCATCTCATCTCAAAGTTACTGATAATCATACTGGCATTCATTCTCTTAATTTAAAATTAGAGATTGATTTTCTTGCATATCTAACTGTTGGAGCTTGTCATGCAATCAATGCTAGGTGATCTTTCAATACATTATAATCTTTATTTCAAGTTCTGATGTAAGTTCAAATACCCATATTTAAAACTACTTTCTCAAGCTTTGGTATTTCCATTACATTTTCTACTTTCAAATTATCTTTAAATTTAGAAACTATTTCATTCTTATACTTTTCTTTAAGAGACATTTTTATTCTTTTAAAAAATAAATGTTTATTTAATTATACAATCTTTTGGATCTTTATTTAATTCTTTTACCGCCATTTTAGAAAATCTGAATTTTTTAACTTTTCATTTTTCTTCTACTTTCACAGTTCATAATCTTGTTGGTTTTTTAGTAAAAGGACAAACTAACATAACATTTGAAATATGAATAGGTTTTTCAATTTTTAATATTTGTCATGGAGTGGCTCCCATTTTTTTCATATGTTTTGTTACAATATTTACTCATTCTATTAAAACTCTATTTTCATCTTTTATTACTTTTAAAATTTTTGCTTGTTTTCATTTATCAGCTTCTTTTCAAGACATAACTTGAATTAAATCTCAAACTCTTATTTTCATACAATATTAAATGTTAATTATAAAACTTCAGGTGCCAAACTTACGATTTTTTGATAACCTTTAGCCTTTAATTCTCTTGCTACAGGTCAAAAAATTCTTGTTCCTTTTGGATTTCCGTCATCATTTATTATTACACAAGCATTATCATCAAATCTTAAATAAGTTCCATCTTTTCTTCTTATCTCTTTACTTGTTCTAACAACAACAGCTCTTACTACTTTTTTCTTTTTAATTGTTCCATCAGGTAATGCTTTTTTTACACTACACATTATAACATCTCATACAGAAGCATATCTTCTATGTGATCATCATAATACTTTTATACATAAAACTTCCTTAGCTCAAGTATTGTCAGCAACAGAAAGTCTACTTTCAGTTTGTATCATATAATAAAATTATTAATTACAATTAAACTTCTTTTTCTACAAGTTCCCATCTTTTTGTTTTTGAAAGTGGTCTTGTTTCCTTAATTACAACAACATCTCATTCATTACAAGAATTTGCTTCATCATGAGCATAAAATTTTGTTGTAACTTTATAACTTTTTTTATACTTACTATGTTTCTTATATGTATTAATAGATACTACAATTGTCTTATCCATTTTTGAACTAGTAACGATTCCTTTTTTTGTTCTCATTAAATATAAATTATAAAATTAACTTTAAAAATTATTTTTGTCAAATAAATGTATTTAACTTAGCAATATATCTTCTTAATGCTTTAAGCAAATGAGTTTGTTTTAATTCATCTGTTCTTAACTTCATTTTAAGTACAAAATATTTTTTTTCAGTTTCTTTTAATTCTTTTTTTACTGAATCTAAATCTAATTCTTTTATACTTTTATTGTTTTTTAATTTTAAATCCTTTATTTCTTTCATAATTTTTTATTATTAATCAACTAATATCTTAGTTTTTACAGGTAACTTATAAGAAGCAAGTCTAAAAGCTTCCCTAGCAATTTCTGGTTTAACTCATGTTAATTCAAACAAGATTCTACCAGGTTTTACAGGGGCTCTATACATTTCAACAGATCATTTTCAACCTCACATTGGAACTTCTAATGGTTTTTTTGTAAAAGGAATATCTGGAAAAATTCTTATCCAAACCTTTCATCACCTTTTTATATATCTAACCATTGCTCTTCTTGCAGATTCTATTTGTCTAGAAGTTATAAATCCTCTATCTATTGTTTTAATTGCATAATCACCGAAAACAATTTCACTTCATCTCATTGCCATTCATTTCAATCTTCATCTTTGAACTTTTCTATATTTTGTTCTCTTTGGTTGTAACATAAGAATTTCAATTAGTATATAAATTTTTTTTAAATGTCAAGTTTATTTGCTTTTTTTCTATAAATATCTCCTTTATAAACCCAAATTTTTAAACCTATTGTACCGTATACAGTTTCAGCTCTTGCTGTAGAATAATCTATATCAGCTCTTATTGTTTGAGTTGGAATATTTCATTCTTTAAAAGTTTCATTTCTTGCTATTTCAGCTCAGTTTAATCTTCAAGATACTTTGATTTTTATTCATTTAGCTCATTTTTCCATTGCTTTAATTAATGCTTGTTTAATAGCTCTTTTATAAGGCATTCTTTTTTCAATTTGATTTGATATTGAAAAAGCTACTACTTTAGCATTTATATCTGGTTTTTTTATTTCTTTGATATTTAAAGAAACTTTTATTCAAATTTTATTTGAGATTATAATTTCAATTTTATCTTTATTTTCACCAGTTTTTCAAATTATTAATGCTGGTTTTGATGTATAAATATCAACTGTTATATTATTATCATTTTTTGAAATGAAAATATCTCAAGTTGGAATTCAGTTCAATTCTTTTTTTAGAATATCTCTTATAAGTAAATCATTTTTTAAAAAATCTTTATATGATTCCTTTCAAGAAAACCAAGATGATTTCCATGTCTTTATATAAGGTATTCTAAAAGCTATTGTGCTTACTTTGTGTCACATAAAATTTAATTAATAATTAAAATCATTATTTTACTTGTAATTCAAGTTTTACATTAGATGTTCTTTTCAATATTGGATGCATTCTTCATCTAGATATAGGTTGTCATCTTTTATAAACTATTCCTTTTGTTATTAACAAAGTTCATATATATAAATTATTAATTTCTTGACTGTTATTATTTTCAGCATTTTTTACAGCGGAAAATAAAACTTTGTAAAGAATTTTTGCTCCTTTATTTGGTGCAAATCTTAAAAATTTTAAAGCTTCCTCAACGTTCTTTCATTTTACAACTTCTGCTGAAACTCTCAATTTTTTAGGAGATATTCTAACATTCTTTAAATTTGCTTTCATAAATTTTTTTTAACTATAAATTTAAGTAATTATTTTTTTTGTCCAGGATGAGCTCTAAAAATTCTTGTAAAAGAAAATTCTCATAACTTATGTCCTACCATATCTTCTGTAACAAAAACAGGAGAATGAACTTTACCATTATGTACTCAGAATGTATGTCATACAAATTCTGGAACTATAGTACAATCTCTAGACCATGTTTTTATAATAGTTTTTTTTCATTGCTCATTCAATTTCAAAACTTTTTTTAATAGTCTATCATAAATATAAGGTCATTTTTTTAAACTTCTTGACATATTCTTTATATTATAAATTATTATTTTTAATTTTTTTAAAATAATTTTATTTCATTAATTTACCTTTTTTTGTCTTCAAAATCCATCTATTTGTAAATTTCTTTCTACTTCTTGTTTTAGCTCATAATGCTACTTTTCCCCATGGAGTTTTTGGTCATTTCAATCAAATAGAAGTATGTCATTCTCATCAACCATGTGGATGATCTACTGGATTCATAGATTTTCAAAGTACAGTAGGTCTTTTTCACATCCATCTAGACCTTCATGCTTTTCAAATTACAATCATATTATGATCAATATTTGATACTTGTCATAATGATGCATAACATTTTTTATTTACAAGTCTTACTTCTGAAGATGGCATTTTTACTTGTGCGTATTCTCATTCTTGAGATATCACAGTTCAAGTTGATCAAGCTGATCTTATAGAACTTGCTCATGATCATACTATCAATTCTAAATTATATACATGCATTCATACAGGAATATTTCAAACTTCCATTCTATTTCATGATACTAAAGGAGTACTTTCTGAAGTAATAACGATATCTCAAACTTTCATTTCTTTATGAGCTATTACATATCTTCTTTCTCAATCTTTATAACAAACTAGTGCTATCCATGCAGTTCTATATGGATCATATTCTATAGTCTCAACTTTTGCTTCTATATTTTTCTTATCTGTATAGAAAAAATCAATAAGTCTGTATTTTTTTGCATGTCAACCTCATTTATGTCTTACTGTTATTCTTCATGTATTATTTCTTCATGAAGTTGTTTTTAATTTAACTGTTAAAGATTTTTTTGGTTTACTTGTTGTTATCTCCTCAAATGTGTATCAAGTCATTTGTCTTCTACCTGGTGTAGTAGGTTTAAATTTCTTTATAGCCACAGTCTTAAAATTAAAAATTAAATTATTTTATTATAGTAAAATCTATTTTTGCTTTTTTATCTTCTAGTGTAACATAAGCTTTTTTTCATGGTCTTCTTTTATACTGAATTCATTTTCTTCAATATTTATATTTCTCAATTGTATTTACAATATTTACTGAAGCAACTTTTACTCAATACATTTCCATTATAGCTTTTTTAACATCTATTTTTGTAGCACTTGTAGCAACCTGAAAAACATAACAATTTTTCAATAGTTCAGCTGATGATGCTTTTTCCGTAAAAATAGGTTTTTTTAAAATATTATAAAGGCTCATATTAATTAATTAAAAATTATTTTAATGCGTTTATTTTTTCTAAAGATTCTTTTAATAAAACTAATGTCTTATATTTTAACAAATCAGCTATATTTAAATAATCAGCCAAAATTGTTTTTACATATGGTAAATTTGCAGAAGATTTATATAAAACTTCATTTTTTACTGGAGACACTAATAATACATTCTTTTCATATGGTAATTTAGAAAAAATTGATACCATTGTTTTTGTTTTAATAGCATCTAATTTAATATCATCAACTATCAATATTTCATTATTTATTACTTTTGAAGACAATGCACAAAATAAAGCTTTTCTTCTTTCTTTTTTATTCATTTCAAGAGTAAAATTTCTATTATTTCTTGGTCAAAAAACAACTCATCATTTTCTTCTTACTGGAGATCTTGACGATCAAGCTCTAGCATTACCAGTATGTTTTTGTTTATATATTTTTCTAGTAGATCATCTAACATCTGATCTTGTTTTAGTATGAGCTATATTTTTTCTAGCATTAGCTAATTGATAAACTAAAGCTCTGTGAATTAATCAATTATTTACATCTAATCAAAATATATTTTGATCTAATTCTATAACTCAGATTTCTTTTCATTCTTGATTAAAAAGTTTTGTTTCCATTATTCAAATATTATTAATTTAAAATTAATTTTACTAAAGAATTTCTTCATCATGGAATTCATCATCTAACTCAAACCACGTTTAATTCTTTATTTATTACTTCAATATTCACATTTTTTATAGTAACTTTTTCATTTCACATATGTCAATGCATCTTTTTTCATTTATGAGTTCTTCTTGGTTTTCTATTTCAAATAGATCCCAAAGCTCTATGAAACTTTGATCAGTGACCAGCAGGACCTCAAGAGAAATTCCATCTTTTCATTGCTCAAGCAAATCATTTTCATTTTGAAAATCATTCAACAGTTACAGAATCAATTCATTCTAATATATCTATACTTAAAGTATCTCATATATTATAATTTTCAACATTATTTCAATCAACTATAAATTCTTTAATTACTTCAAATTCACTTAAATTTAGTGTTGACTTTCAGTCTTTTTTTATTCATTCTTTTCATTTTTGTAGTATTCATACAGACAAAGAACAATACCCTTCCTTATCTGTAGTTTTTTTAGCAACTACTTTTAATTCTGGTATTTGTAGCAAAGTAACAGGAATAAATTTATATTCTTTTACTATCCTTGTCATTTCTAGTTTTTTAGCTAACAATCAAGGCATATATTTTTTGTTAAAAAATAAGTTAGAGGTTAAACTTGTTCTTTAATTATAAAACAGTTTAACTTAACCTCTCTAAAGCAAAACTTAAAACAGATTTCGCAAAAAGTGAATGTATTGTATTAATGTTTTTAAATTTGTCAAAAGAATTTTTTATTTTTTAACTACTTTTTTTTAAATATCAAGTCTTTTTTATTTTTAATTTTTTTATTGCATTATTTTAAATGTTTTTTTATTATAAAGTAAAGGCTATTTATTGACACTTTAAAACTTGGTTTGATAAAATAATTTGACTTTAATTATAAAACAAGTATATAATACTCTCGAAAATATTTTTTATTTTTAACTTAATAAAATGAGACAAAGTCAACTTATAAGTGATCAAAAGCTTATAGATATATTTAAAAAAGTTTTGGCTTCTTTATGAGAAAAAGAACAAAATGTAATATCAAGAAGAATTTGACTAGTTTGAAAAAAAGAAACATTACAATCTATATGAAATTCATTTTCTCCTCATATAACAAGAGAAAGAGTTAGGCAAATTGAAGATAGTTGAATTAAAAAAATGTGAAGGATTATCAGAGCAACAGATTTAACTATAATTCAAGATAAAGCAAGAGAAGTCGTTACTCTACATTCATGACTTATAACAAGAGATAAGTTAATAAATACTATTATTAAAGATTTAAACTTAAAAAGTACAATTAATTCTTGAGTTTTAGAAATAATAATTCAAGCTGATTACAATATAGATAAATCTAAGCCTAAATTATGAATGAGAACATATTTTAGTGCACCAAATATTTGAAGAAAAGAAGTTACAGCAATACATAATGAATTATTAAAAATATTGAAAAAGAAGTGAGATGTAATGGAAAAAGAAGTTATTTACAATATGGTGAAAGACTCTTTAATAAACAATATAAAATGGTTAAATATAGTTTTGATTGATAGTGTTGTTGATATTTTTGAAGATATGGTTAAATGAGAAGATTCTTTAGTATGATTAGCTACATGGAAAATTCTTAATCCAAAAACATTGAAAGATAAAGCTTATTATGTACTAAAAAAAGAAAGAATACCTTTACATTTTGTTGATATTTCAAACAAAATTACTGAATATTTATGAGATAAGGTAAAAGTTAATACAATTCATAATGAATTAATTAGAAATAATGAATTTATTTTGATTTGAAGATGAATTTATGCATTAAAAGAATGGTGATTTACTCCTTGAACTATCATAAATGTAATTTGTGATATACTTACAAAGAATAAAGATCCAATGTCAACTGAAGATATAATTAAAGAAGTTTTAAAAATTAGAAATGTTAAAAAAACTACAATTTATATGAATTTACAAAATAAAAAAGTGATTGAGAGAGTCTGAAGAAATTTCTACAAATTAAAAGAATTCAACAAATAAGAGAAAGAGAGTTATAAAAACTCTCTTTTTTTAATACATTTCTTTATTATAACAGTCTTCACAGTAAACTATTTCTAATCTTTCTTTAGAATACGTGGTTTTTATATCTTTTTTACATTTATCACATTTTCTATCATATAAAATTCTTTTGTTTTTTGTTAATAGTCTATGTTTATATCTTATATCATAGTGAAACCTTGGAATTGGAATATTGTTTTCTCTATAAAATTTTAATTCTTCAGGAATAATTTTGAAAGGTCTGTTACTTTCTTGACATTTTAT
>JAQUWS010000096.1 GCA_028692735.1 Candidatus Altimarinota bacterium | reverse complement strand
TTACCAATTCTTCTCATTTCTTCTCATAATCACTTACTATACTATTTCATCAATTCTGAGGAAGTGACTTATTCATATTTTTTGGAACCATTCACAACAACTCATCAAGTCTAGTTTGGTTGATTACACCTAAACTATAAAAATTATGAACAGTACTTTTGAAATCATTATAATTTCAAGTATCTTTTGCTTCTTTATAAAGTACATCAAAAATTTGTTTTTGATTCTCTTTTAACACTTTCATTTTTTCTTTGATAGTAACTTCTTTATCAAGAAAATCACAAACATTTTTTAATCAAGGATAATTTTTAAAGGTTGTTCTAACTGTATCATATTTTATTTTTCTTTCTGTATCAAATTGTGTAACATTTTCATTTGTTTCACTAACTTCCTGAGAAGTTTCACTAACTTCCTGGGAAGTTTTAGCATTTTCTTTTATAGTAGTATATATATTATTTCAAATTTCTTTTCAAGAATAATTTTTTAATATTTTACTAAAATTTTTTTCAAATTTATTATATCACTCATCATCAAAAAAATAACCTCATCAATCGATATTAGAAGGATCAAGAAATTCTTTTAATTCTTTTTCTCTACCTGAATTTAGTATTGAAATAACACTTTCTATCTCCTTCTTACTACCTGATACTAGAACTCTTTTTTTTAAATAATCTAAAAAATTATCAAATCATTTTAAATCCTTTAATTCAGAAGTTTCTATAAACTTAACTTGTTCATCAAAATTTTTAAATTTATTAAGGGTACTTTTTTGATTGTTTAATTGTTCTCATGATGATTCTAATCTATTTTCCATAAATTACATGAAATAAGTAAATTAATTTTTTATTTTCCTCATCAAAGATTTATAAGTTTATTAAGAAACTCAATGTCTTCTTGAATTTCTTTTATTTTGTTCGTGTTTTTATTAATTATCTTCTTATTATTATCAATAATCTTTTTATTATTTTCAAGAGCTTTTTGTTCTTTAGCAAGAATTTGTTTTTGAATAGCCATATGGTCATCAAAAATCTTTTGAACAGTATCATCAACATCTTTATAATCTTTGATCCTTTCTTTTCAGATGAAGTCGGCAGCTCAAGGAAATCATTCAATAGCAGTATCTATATTACCAGAGATAGAAGGAGGAAAATTGTCAATTTTTCAAGTTTTAGAAAATTTATCCAAAAAAGCACTAACCTCATCAATTTTAGAGAAACTATCAGCAAAAGCAAAAAGTCACTTAATAAAAGCTTTGATATCAGTTTGAGAATTTTTTCAAGAATTGAAGTAATTGATAACAAGATTTTGTCTATTAGGAGAAAGAGAATCAAAAACAGAATTAAACTTATCAAGTCACTTATCTTTAAAATTATCAAAAATAACTTTTTGAATTTCTTTTTTACTAGTAGAAAAATCAACCCTATCTTTAAATGTAAATAAATCATTTTTAGTTCAAGCATTTATAGCAGATTTCTTAAGTCATCTGTGATTATCAAGATTTTGTTCATTTGGTTTATCACTCATAATTGAAAAATTAATTATAATATAAAATAATAATAACACAAATCAAAAAAATATGCAAAAAATGAGCAAATCGTATTATTTTTTTGTCATTCCTGGCAACGATCAGGAATCTCTAGCAAGGTAAAACAAAATAGTAAAAATTATGACTAAAAAACATAAATGTAACATAAGAGAGATAAATATGTTTTTGTGAGTTGCTAGATTCCTTGTCAAGCAAGGAATGACAATATAGTGAAATACAAGGAAGATTCCGTATCAAGTCCGGAATGACAAGAAAAACATCTAGAAAAAAACTTTTTACGATGTGTATCATAAGGGATTCTTAAGGGTGCAACTTCGCCGTAAAACGACACACTAAACATACTAGTATCATCTGCGAAGATTTGCAACCCTTAAGCACTTTTGTTACTTTTTGTGTAAAAAGTAAGAAGAATAAGCGTTATGAAACTTAAACTAATAGTATAAAAGATCATGAAACAAGTTCAGGATGACGGAGATAAACAACACTATCAAGCTCTTTTTTACTTTTGAAAACTAGAGCTTTTTTTTCAAGATAACTTATAAAGTTATCAAATCACTGTAAAGAACTAAGTTCAGAGCTTTTAAGAACTTGAATTTGTTTTTGAGTACTTTCTATGTATGGATTAACTTCCTTTGAGTTAAGGACTTGTTCTTTAGAGGATTCTAAATTAGCCATAGGTTAAATAAAAAAGGTACAATTTAGACAATTGTACCATAAATTTTATATAAAATCAAAATACTAAAAATTTTTTTAATTACTTCTCTCCAGCAGCATCTAATATTTTTCTTAAAAACTTTATTTGTTTTTCATTTTCTCAAATAATCTCATTATTTTTCTTTATAATTTGTTCATTATTTTTAATAATTTGCTCATTGTTTCTAATAATCTCTTTGTCTTTAACAATAATCTCATTTTGAATAGCAATATGTCTATCAATAATTTGTTGAATAGTATCATCAACATCTTTATAATCTTTGATTCTTTCTTTTCATATAAAGTCTTCAGCTCAAGGAAATCATTTAATAGCAGTATCTA
>JAQUWS010000095.1 GCA_028692735.1 Candidatus Altimarinota bacterium | reverse complement strand
GATAATTAGTAGTTATCCTATTAATTAAATATAAATTCAAGAAGGATATTCTATGAAAAAAGAAAAGATATATTGGGTTGGAGCTCGACGTTCTGACATTGAAAATCAAAATTTGTTTTCTGGTAGTATTACACGATTTGGTGGCATTGATACCCAAAACAATGTTTCTTTTTGCAATAATACATATACTAAGGACTATGATGAATTTATACTAAAATCATTAACTGATTTTTTATTTGAAGATGAAAGTATTCTTTTTATGTTTGCCAACGAGAAGAAGGCCTATCAATTTGGTAGCAATATATTTCATCAATCAATATGTATTAATTCATTAGAAATTATTGAAGCACTTAATAATAAAATATTTATGAGAGATTTTTTGTATGGCGTGGTAAATACACCACCCTCTATATCACTTCCATTTGGTAAATCAGAGAACTTTTCGTTTATAAAAAAAGTCTTTGATAATAGGTACTCTGAATTTGTAGTTCAAACAACAGAAAGTAATGGAGGAAGTGGTACCTTTCTTCTTAATTATAGAAATTGTCCGAGTTTTGAATCAAATATTCAAGTTTTAATTACACCTTATTTTGAGAATAGTATACCAATTAATGTACATATCGCTATTGAAAGAGATACATATAGAATTTTCCCGCCCTCAGTTCAAGTGATTTTAAATCGATTTAATTATTCCGGCTCGGATTTCATAAGATATCAAATGTTAGAATCTAGTTTAAGGAACAAAGTAATTGAATGTTGCCAAAACATTGCTATGAAATTAATGACATTAGAATGCACAGGTGTATTTGGAGTTGATTTACTACTTATAGAACAAGAAGTATTCTTTCTTGAATGTAATTTTAGATATCAGGGTTCATCATTTATATTAAACAAGGCGCTGATTGAGAAAAATTTTCCTTCAATATTTCAAATAAATTATGATTGCTTTTATAATTCTTTAGCAAACATACCAAAAGATATATATACGATGCCCATATACTACAGTTGTTTAAGAAGAACAATAAATAATTTAAATATTAGGTTACCCAACCCTATTTTAACTATAAAAGATAGCGATTTTTCAAAAGATTTTTCAAATGATGGATATATTTATCATGAACTTTTTGATATATCCATCACAAATTTTATTGAGAAACAATAAGTGAAAAATCTTTTGTTATCTGATCAACTGTTGCAGAAATTATTTTCCCCCGAAAATCTTCAATAATAGGTTTTTGTTGTGACTTTTGAGTTTTATCCATTAAACTTTCAAAAGAGTCAAATTGATTATGTAAAGACTGAATAAACATTTTGTTACTATTTTCAATGTAATCTTGAACTTCTTGAGATAGAATTGGTTTTTTAGTCATACGTCTAGAAATATATGAATAAATAAATCCAGATACAGTTACTAAATCTGCTGTTATGCCAACACAGGTTATGCAGATCTCAAAAGGAGAATTATGACTCAGTTGATATGAAGTTGTAACCTTTTTAGACATAACAGTAAGAATGATATTATCAAGTTCTTGGCAAAAAACTCCCACTTGTTGAAAGTTAGCTTCAGTAATATTAGTATTTACTGTGATCTCTAGTTTTGATTTGCTAGTATTTTCAGCCAAACTGGCTTTTAATCGATACGCTTGGATTAACAATACATGGTACATAGAACTTTGTCTCTGGCTTTCAACTCTTTTATCTACATTTTTCAAAAAACGTTGTATATCTGAAATTTGTATTAAATTATAGAATTGTCCTAATTTACAATAATTTTCTACCATTCTAATATTATTATTTCTAAGAGCGTGATTTATTCCTGCTTCTAAACAATTATATGCGATATCTTTTTTTCCTATAACATAATATAGATTTGCAAGAGGGAAAAATTCTTGCAAGGATGTGAAATATATTATAGATTCATCAATGTTTTTGAAATATTCAAAAATTGAAATTTGTTTTTGATTTAGTGATACCGAAAAATCACTTTCAGGAGTAATATTATCAAAAACACCAATTATGTATGGAAGTTGAAAATATGACACTGAGCTTCCGTCAAATGTACAATTTTGTATACTAGCAAATTCGATATTCAAATTATTCATATTACAATTTTTAAAGTTGCTATTTAAAATATATGATCCATCAAAAATTGTTGCTCGTATTTTGCAATTTTCAAATAAACAATTATCTATGTAACATCCATCAAAATGATTTCCTCTAAGTTCTTTTGAATTAAATGAACAATCTTTTATATAAGAATGAAAAAAACTACAATTATTTATATTGGGTGAAAATAATACATTTGTTAATACACAGTTCTCTAAATAGACCGACTCAAATTTGCAATCATTTGAAAAGGTAAGATCATTCAATATAGAACCAGCGAAACTGGTATGATCAAATATAGCTTCCTTAAAATTACAATGATTTAACTTTGAACGTTTTAAACTATACCCATAATAATTGCCTGAATAACTTTCTTGATTGGGTGACCAAAATAAATTATTATTGCATGCTCTACTAGATATAGGATTCAATTTTTTTATAACCTTTTCTTTTTGAGAATCTGTAAAATCTGGTATATATTTTTTCCCCATTTCGTTTTTCCTTTCGTAGATGTAGATAACTACTAATTATC
>JAQUWS010000005.1:18858-53567 GCA_028692735.1 Candidatus Altimarinota bacterium | reverse complement strand
TGTACACTGATGGTGCCTACAGAGTATTAAAACAAAAAGATAAAATAAACAAAAAATATACGGTGCTCGTAGTTCAGTAGGGCAGAATGCAAGGGTTGTGTACTCTGGAGGTCCCTACAGAGGAATAAAACAAAAAGATAAAATAAACAAAAAATATACGGTGCTCGTAGTTCAGTTGGTTAGAATGCCAGATTGTGACTCTGGAGGTCGAGGGTTCGAGCCCCTTCGAGCACCCCATTAAAGAAGCTGAAATGTAGAAGAGTAGAAATGTTGAAATAAAAAGAAAAGCTCAAGGGCGAGAACGGAGGGAAGTTAATTACTAGATGATGAAATCAGCTTGTAATTAACCTAAATCTACCAAAGTAGATTTAGCCGGATGGCCTACTGAAGCTACTAGCTATGAAATAGCTTGTAGCGAAAGAGCCGAGCCCCTTCGAGCACCCCATTAAGATAATGAATAAAGAATAATGAAAAGTGAATAAATAAATTATCATTCCGGAGCAAGTTCTCAGAATCATAAAAATGATTATTAGCATTGTCTACAAAATTTAAAAATCAGTATAGTGAAATTTTTTCATTAAAAATTTTACTTCCTAATTTTTAAAAGAAATTCTCGGTTTTATGAAAAAGCCTTATAAAAAAATATAAAACTTGCAAGGATTTCACTATTTTATTTTTTAACTTAAGCTGTTATGGCAAAAAATACAGATTTAACTCTGTTTGAAGAGTTACTAAAAGAATCTGCTGAGATAAAATATCCTAAAGAAGGAGATGTAATAACAGGGAATATTATAAAAATTGAAAAGAAAAATATTCTTGTTAATATAAATAATCAATTTACATGATTAGTAGTAAATAAAGAATTATGAAATTCTGTAGATTTATTAGCTTTAAATGAAGGAGATGTTATTGAGGTTATGGTTCTATGAGATAGTATTGAAAGATGATTATTGATTTTGTCTCTTAAAAGAGCTAATCAAATCAAAAGTCTTTCTAATTTATGAAAATATTTCAATACTTGAGAGGTTATCACTGTTAGACCAACTGAAGCAAATAAATGATGATTACTTGTTGATATTGATGGTTTAAAATGATTTATACCTGTTTCACAATTAACACCGATACATTATCCAAGAGTAGAATGAGCAAATCAAGAAAAAATCTTAGCTCATTTAAATGGTCTTGTATGAAAAGATTTTAAAGTAAAAGTAATAAATGTAAGTGATGAAGGGAAAAAGATAATTTTCTCTGAAAAAGCTGCAATAGAAGAAAAAAGAGAAAAAGCATTATTATGATTAAAAGAATGAGATATAGTAGAATGAGTTGTAAGTTGAATTTTAACATACTGATTATTTGTAACATTTGATTGATTAGAATGATTAGTTCACGTATCAGAAATTGATTGGGGACATGTTAATAATCCTTCAAAATTTGCAAAGGTATGACAAAAAGTTAAAGTAAAAATTATTGGATTAGATACAGAAAAAATATCTCTATCAATAAAGAGATTAAGAGAAAATCCTTGGGATATCTTAGCTTCAAAATACAAAGTTTGAGATATTATCAAAGCTCCTATTTCTAGAATTTCTCAATTTGGTGCGTTTATAGAACTTGATGGATGAATTCAAGGTCTTATTCACCTTTCTGAAATCTCAAATGGAATTGTTAAAGATATAAGAGAACATATAAAAGTATGACAAGAAGTTGATGTAAAAATAATTAACTTTGATCCTGCTCAAAAGAGAATTTGATTATCTATAAAAGCTTTATTAGAACCAGTTGAATGAGATGAAAAAAAAGAAAATAAACCTAAACAACCAAAGGAAACTAAAGTAAAAGAAAAAAAAGAAACTAAGGAAGAAGTTAAAACTGAAGAAATTGAAGCTAAAGAAGCAAATAAATAAAAATTTAAGATTTTTTTTGTGAATCTATATTTTAGAACAAAACTATCTTTTAAGGTCAATCCAACTAAAAGGATAAAACCTGATTTATTATATAATTTAAATTAAAATGGAAAAAGAAGCATTAAGGAGTATGTTTGATAATTTATTACATATTTGAAATAAAGTAAATTTTTGGAGTCCAAAAATGAAAAGTTATATATATGGAAAATCAAACTGAGTACATATTATTAACCTTATCAAAACATCTGAAAAAATAGATGAAGTAAAAGAAAAATTGGCAGAAGTTACTAAAAGTGGTAAAAAAATACTTTTTGTATCTACAAAAATCCAATGAAAAGATATATATAAAAAGTTAGCTGAAGAAACAAATAATTATTATATTTCTGAAAAATGGGTACCTGGACTTTTAACAAATTTTAAAACAATAAAAAGAAGAATTTCTACTTATTTAAGATTATTAAAAGAACAAGAAATGTGAGAATTTGAAGCTCTTACTAAAAAAGAGAAAGCTTCAAAATTGTTAGAATTAGAAAAATTGAATAAAGCTTATGGGTGATTAAAAGAGATGAAAAAAATTCCTGAGTTAATCTTTGTAGTAGATTGAGTATATGAAGCTCAAGCTATAAAAGAAGCAAATACATTAAAAATTGATTGTATAGCAATATTAAATACAAACTGAGATGATTTACTTGTTTCAAATTGTATTCCTGCAAATACAAATTCACCTAAATCATTAGGGTATATTGCTAATGCTATTAAACCATCTATTTTTATAACTTCTTGAGTTGCTCCTAGATGAGAATGAATAAAAAAAATGGATGACAGAAGAGCTCCTATTAAAAAGAAACCAATAAAAAATACTGAAGAAACTCAGTGAGATAAAAAGGAAGAAACAAATGCATAATAATTAATTAAATAAAAGCCTTTATAATTTAATTACTTATAATGGATTGAGAACAACAAAAAGAAAAAACAATAAAAGATAATTTTAAAAATTCAATATGTTATGTTCCATGAATAGCAATTGTTTTGTACATGTATAAATGAGATAAAACAAAACAATTAGAAAAAAATATAACATATTGAATATATCTTTTAGTAATATTCTTTATATTATCGTTTTTTATAACTATTTTTATGTCATATTTAGCTATATTTTTTATAGTTTTTATGATTTATATAATTATTAGTACTTATTATTGATATTTAGCATATAAATGAGAAGATATAAATATATATTTACTAGATAAATTGATAGAAAAAATTGACAATACAAGATAATTTTACTTTTTAACTATGAAATTATGGTAGTTACAGCTGCACAAATAAAAGAATTAAGAGAAATAACAGGAGTATGAATGATGGAATGTAAAGATGCATTAGTTGCAACTGATTGAGATATGGAAAAAGCTATGGAAGAACTAAGAAAAAAAGGTCTTTCAAAAGCAGCAAAAAAAGCAGATAGAGAAACTTCAGAATGAAGTATAAGAATTGAATGTGAATGAGGAAAATGTTATGTTGTAGCATTGACTTGTGAAACTGATTTTCTTGCAAAATCAGAAGGGTTTCAAAGTCTTTTAACTGAACTTATGAATATGCTTAAAGCAGGGAAATCTCTAGAAGAAATGGAACAAGTGAAAAAAGAATCAGTTTTGAAACTTGGTGAAAATATGGTTATCAAAGAAGCAAAAGTTATATCTTGAGCTAAAATAGATTCATATGTTCATTCAAATTGAAAACTAGCTGCAGTAATAGTTTCAAAGAAATCTGATACAGATGGAGAGAAACTTAGACAAGTTGCTATGCATGTTACTGCAACAAATCCAGATTATCTAGCTACAACTGATATAAGTGAAGAAGTTATAGTAAAAGAAAGAGAAATTCAAAAAGAAACTATGAAAAATGATCCAAAACTAGTTTGAAAACCAGAACAAGTTCTAGAAAACATACTAGCTTGAAAAATTAATAAGTTTAAGGATGATATTTCTTTACTTGAACAAGCTTTTGTAATAAATCCAGACTTGAAAGTAAAACACTTTATCTGAGAAGATACTCTAGAAAGTTTTTATAGATTCTCAATATAATGAATAGTGAATAACTAATAGTGAATAGTTATGGAAAATAATAAATCTATTTTAAAAGAAAAAAGTTATAATTTTTCTTTAAGAATTGTTAAGTTATATAAATTTCTTTGTGACGAGAAAAAAGAATTTGTTATTAGTAAACAGATTTTAAGGTCTTGAACTAGTGTATGAGCTATGATTAGAGAATGAGAATATGCTCAATCAAAACTAGACTTTGTAAATAAAATGTCAGTTGCTCTAAAAGAAATAAATGAAACTTGATATTGGTTAGATTTGTTAAAAGATAGTTGATACTTATCAGAAAAAGAATATATTTCTTTGTATAGTGATTATGAAGAGATAATAAAAATGTTGATATCAACAGTAAAAACATCAAAAAAATAACTATTCACTATCTTTTACCTCCATAGTTAATCGGCTATAACGCAGGACTCCAAATCCTGTATGCTAGGTTCGACTCCTAGTGGGGGTGCCATTTAGAAAATTAAAATATCCTTTTTGTAAGAAAAGGATATTTTTACTAAAAAGAATATCTATATTTTTGTAATATATAAATAATTATAATTATGATAGACTATGAATTCATATATGTAATTTCTTGACCTATATATATAATTTTTCTTATATATTTAATTATAAAAAAAGTTAGTATTGATAGAATTGCATTAATATCTCTATTTTTTTTGTATATTATTTCACTATTATCTATAACAATCCTTCCATTACCTATAGAATGATTAAATGAAATAAAAAATACATTTTTAGAAAACTATAATAATTATATTCCTTTTGCATCTATATTTGATATATTATCAAATCAAAATCTAGGAACATTTATAAAAATAAAGCAAATTTTATGAAATATAGTTTTATTTCTTCCTATGGGATTTTTTGTTCCTATTATTTGGAAAAGTAAAAATGATATAAAAAAAGCCATAGTTATATGATTGTTATGATCTTTTTCTATTGAATTATTACAATTTATAATATCTAGATTTTTGTGATTTAATTATAAAATTACAGATATTGATGATATTATGTTAAATACACTTGGATTTATAATTTGATTTTACTTATACAAAATATTTTGTTTTGGATACTTTAATAAAAACAAATAAAAAAATAATTATTATGAACAATACATTTAATAAAAATGATATAGTTATTGGTTGAGAATATAAACATATATATTGATGAAGATATAGAGTTGATGATATTAAGTTGGATGCAACTTGATATGAGGAAAAATGAGAAGTATGATACACTGTTTGTTATACACAGCTTGAAAATTGAGAAAAATTTCCTGCATGAACAAAATGGCATAGATTATTACAAGACTTTTTATGATATGTAAAAATAGAATGAGAAATAAAGAAAAAATTTGAGTTAATAATGAATAGTAAAAAATAAAGTAATAATTTACTTTATTTTTTACTATTAAAAATCTCTTGCATTTTTTCATTTTACCATAAAATATAATAGTTAATTTTATAAACTATGATAAATATAGAAGACTCCTGGTATAGAATAAGTATAAAAGCTCTTATTTTAAATGAAAAATGAGAGTTTTTGCTATGTAAAGAAAACTCATGAATTTGGGATTTTCCTTGATGATGATTAGATCATTTTGAAAATCCAGTTGATTGCTTGAAAAGAGAGTTAAAAGAAGAAATGTGATTAGAAATAGAAAAAATAGAAAATAAACCAGAATATTTTATAACTGCATATAAAGAAAAAAGTAAAACAAGACCATATATTGCAAATATTTTCTACAAAGTTAAACTAAAAAATCTAAATTTCAAAGAGTCTGATGAATGTATAGAAATTTGATTTTTTAATAAAGATAATATAAAAGATATAAAAACAATAGAAAATGTAACCCAATTTTTTAAACAATTTAATTAATTTTACTATGTCCAACAAAGATTATTACAACACTCTATGAGTAGAAAAAACAGCAACAGATGATGAATTAAAAAAAGCATATAGAAAACTAGCTATGCAATACCACCCAGATAGAAATGGGTGAGATAAAGAAGCTGAAACAAAATTTAAAGAGATAAATGAAGCTTATTGAGTTTTATCAGATCCAAGTAAAAGAAAACAATATGATACTTACGGAACTGTTTGAAATGGTTTTTGATGATGAAGTTGATGATTTTGAGTAGATTTTGATATTTCAGATATATTTGAATCATTTTTTTGATGAGAATGATTTTCAGGACAAACAAGAACTAGAAAAAGACAAACATCATTTAAATGAGAAAACCTAGAATATACAATAAAACTTGATTTAGAAACAAGTATCTATGGATGAAAACAAAAGATTAAATTTGATAGACTTGAAACATGTGTTGATTGTAAATGAGAAGGATGAAGTGGTAAAAAAACTTGTAGTGAATGTAGTTGATCTTGATATGTAAAATACAGACAACAAAGTATTTTTTGAGTTATAGAACATACTTGAGTTTGTGAAAAGTGTGACTGAACCTGAGAAACAATTGAAAATGTATGTCAAACTTGTAAATGAAAAAAAAGGATAAGGAAAGAAATTGAACTTGATATAGATATCCCAGCTTGAATTGATGATGGTATGATTATAAAACTAACTTGAGAATGAAATCACTGAATAAACTCAAAAGCAAATTGAGATTTATATGTGAAATTTAAAGTAAGTCTTGAAGAAAAATGATTAAAAAGAGATTGAGTAGATTTATACTATGATTTAGAAATAGATGTTATTGAAGCTATTTTATGATGTGATAAAGAAATCTCACTACCAATTATTTGAAAAAGAATAATCAAAATTTCAGCTTGAACTCAAGTTTGAACAGTGATAAAGATTAATTGAGACTGAGTAAAACATATTGATAGAGACTCAAAATGAGATTTATTTATAAACCTAGATATAAAAATTCCAAAAAGACTTTGAGCAAAAGAAAAAGAATTTTATGAAGAAATAGCAAAAGAAAAGAAACTAAAAGTATGATGAAAATGATTATTTGATAAATTGTTTTAAGAAAGAGTTTAGAATATAGAATTTAGAATAAAGATAAAAGACTAAAGAATAAAAATTAAAAAATGTCATTCTGGACTTGATTCGGAATCTTCCTTGTATTGTATCTAAAATTGTTCTATATTGTCATCCTAACAAGAGACCATCGTAATCATTCGTCTCCATCGTCATCCTGAACTTGTTTCAGGATCTATAGTAAGATAGAACATATTTATGACTTAGTATAAAAAAATAAGTATAGAAAGTTTATAGATTCCTTGTTAAGCAAGGAATGACAAAAGTATGTTTGACATAAATAAAATAATAAAAACTCTAATAATCCTTTGTTTTAATCACTTTAAAAAATTTTAATGAAAAAAAAGTACATAAATTCAATTATCATCACATCATTATTTTTACTCTTTAGTTGACTATATGCTAAAGACTATGTTTCATTTCATAGTGAAGAAAAGTTAAAACAAATTTCACAAGAACAAATAAAAAATGATATTTCTGCATTTTCTTTAGAAAAAATCAAAGATATAGAAAATATTGAGATACATAAAACTCCTGATAAAAATCTGATAAAAACTATAAGTGAAAAAATAAAAAATGCTAAAAAAAGAATTTATATTGAAGCTTATATTTTTACTGAAAAAGATTTTTTATCTGCTTTAACAAAAGCAAAAAAGAACTGAGTTGATATAAAAATCATAATGGAAAAAAATGTTTACAAAGCAGGAAATATAAACAAAAAAGCATATGATGAATTTACAAAAAATAAGATTGATGTTATTTGGTCAGATTCTTCAGATTATTCACTAAACCACTCAAAATTTTTTATAATAGATGATGAAATTATTATCTCAACTTGAAATTTAACTTACTCAGCATTTACTAAAAATAGAGAATTTTTTCTTTTTATAAGTGATAAAAATATACTTGAAAAGATGCTCACAAACTTTAACTTAGATTTTGCTAAAGATAAAAAATATGTGTATGATGATAATTTAGTCTTTTCTCCTTTTTATTCAAGACAAAAAATAGAATACTTGCTTACAAAAGCTGAATCTGAAATAGATATGTATTTTCCATACTTTGAGGATGATAGATTACAAAATATGCTAGAAGATAAAATAGATTCTTGAATAAATGTAAAAATAGTTACTGATAAACAAAATGAAAATGTTAAGGAATTTGAAGATTTATGAATAAAAATAAAAGTATTACCAAAGTATACAGAACATGCAAAAGTTATAGTAATAGACCAAAAAATTGCATATGTATGAAGTATAAATTTCTCAAAATATAGTTTTGATGAAAACAAAGAAACTGGTATTTTGATAAAAAATGAAAATATAGTAAAAAACTTACTTGCAAATTTTCAAGAAGATTTTAAATAAAAAATTGAAAAAAAACAATAAACAAATACAATTAAACTGTATTTTTTTACATATAAATATCAATAAATTATGGGAATAAAAGTAATTACTTCAATTATATCTTTGTTAATAATTTTGTTTATTTCATTTTATACTTTTTCAAATAGTAATAGTTGAAGTTATGATATGCTATCAAGGCTTTCAAATCCTTGAGATTGAAAATTTTCTTTGATTAAAGACGAAAATTGAAGTTTTTTAGCTAATAAAATTGAAACCACATGTGATTTTTGTATGGAGAGATTTGATTCTATTGATAAGATATTTTTCTCAGAAAAAGATTCATACACTATATCAAAAAATGAAACAGAAGACAATATTAAATTGAATAAGTGAAAATATTTTTTATCATTTGCACTTCCCAAAAAATATACTATAACATGAACATGATTTAATATTTCTGTAGTATGACCTATAAATTTCTATGTTGATACAAGTGAAGATAATAAATTGTTGGTATTATCACAAAATAATATAATTGAATTAACACTTCTATGATTAAATGAAGAAGAAAAAACTAAGTTGTTTATTTATCCACATATGTTTTTTACAATAAAACTTAATCTAAATAAAATACTTACAAATGCAGATTATTATAGAATATCACAAGTAAATGATATAAAATATATTAAAGATAATTTATTTGATAAAGATTTAGATTTAAACACATACCCAACTTTAAATAATAGTTTTATTAAACAAACATTTGAGTACCTTAATAATGAAATAGTAAAAAATAGAACTGATACAAATTATTTGTTAAGTGATTATGATGTGGGTATGTATGATTATTTAAAAAAATATTTTACTGTATTTGTTAACGATAATAAAAAAATAGCTTATTATAAGGATTTAATATATATAAATTTATTGGATATCTATAAGAACAAAAATTCAAATGAAAAGATATATATTGATACTATCTCTTACTATCAAGAACTTAAGAAATTAGGGTCAGATGAATATGATAATATGGTAAAATTTATATATTATTTTAAAACCAAATTTATGTCCGATATATCAATAAATACAGTTGATATTGAAGATAAGTATGATAGTATGTTAAAGAAAATATTATGAACAAGGGATATTTGATGAAACAATGTAATATATCATGTTTATAATATGTATGATACTTGAAATAAAACTGATTTTTTTGAATGAATTGCAGACTTTTTAGATAATTATTTATGAGAAAACTGAATAGAGATAAAAGAAGATAAATTAGTATGATTTAGTTCTTCAAAAAATCTGGCTATGTGATATTATGTATTTTTTATTGAAAACATAGTTAAATCATACCTATCTTGAGATGTAGATTCAACAGAAATTGAAAGTATATTTAATATATTTTACAAGTACTCATTGATAAGCACAAATACATATTCTTGAACAACAGATGAAAAGAAAAAAACAATGTTAGTATTACAATTATCATTATTAAAGAAACTTGATTCTTTTGTAAGAAATTACTTTTTTGAAAAAGATTTAGATAAAATAATATTTCTAGTTAGAAAAAAATGAATAGATCTTGATGATAACGTTTATTTACTTCTAGAGAAGTGATTTAACAATATTCACAATTTTTATGATGAAAATAAAAATATATTTAATGATAAATCTGAAAGTGATTCTATTTATATGAAAGATTATGAGGAAGAAATATTAAAATTTTTGGATTACATAAATGCATTAAGAAACTATGATAAATATAAATTATCAAAAACTGAACAAGATCTTTCATGATCACAAACAAACACCAATAAAGATTATACATTGCACGATATTATTGTATATATGTTAAATTTTAATTGAGTTTATAAAGATTATCTATGAGTAAAAGCAACAGAAGAAGATAGTCAAGTATTTAATATAACTATAAAGTTATCATGACAAAAACTTGTATTTGATATATATCCAAAAAAGAATTTTTTGATTAACAACATATATTTAGACTGAAAAAAATTCAATTGATCTTATACTTTGAGTAAAGTATCTTGAACAAGTATAGATAATAAGGATTTCTTTATAAATACGTTTTTTACAGGAACAGTACCAACACCTCAAACAAATTGAGATGATACTCCAGAAATAATTATTTATAAAAAAGATAAACTTCTTTGAACAAATTGAGAATTTGCAACATTGTCTGGTTTTCTAAATATGTGAACAAATAACTTAAATGTTTCAATTGTAAATGGGAAAGTAGGAATAAGTATAATATGAGCAAAAGCTTCTGTAAATTATAATCAACATGATTATTGAGCATATATAAATTGAGATTATTATATATGAGCCAGTGAACATTATTTTAATAATCTACAATTAAAAATATTTGAACAGTCAACAGTTCAATGAGGTTATAAAACTGAGGATTATTGATTACCATCTTGAACATACTTATACATTACTTGAAATGTTAGATTAAATGGTTTTAAAAGCTATATTACTTGAATAGTAAGCTATTACAAAGAAATAGTAAGTGTGTATCAAACACTTAGTGATAAGTATTGAGTGATTAAAATGAATGCAAATGCTGCAAAAACTATAATATTTTCATTCAAATATGATAATAAAAATATTGATATTTCTCTTAATAAGGATAGTATACTAAGTATAAAACAAAATGGAATAGAACAAACTTATCAGCCATTTAAGTATGATAAGTTAAAAGAAAAATTAAGTTTATTTATTAAATAAGATTATATGAAAAGAGACTTGATTGCCAAAATATTTGCCGTAATTTCTTTGTTGTGAATAGTAATAGGAATTTTATGAACGGCAATTATATATATATTGACACCAAAAGAATCTATGGATGTTAATAATCTTACTTCAAGTTGACAAGAAGTAAAATTAAATGATGCACAACTAAAAGAATTACAAAGTATAACAGCATGAGATTGAAGTTGAATAGTAACATGAACTTGAAATTAATTATTTAAATAAAACTAGAATAAATGAAGTTAAATATAAGAGTAAGTTGACCTGCCTGATTAGGAATGAATTCAACAGCTGATATTATAGCTGACACATTTGCAAAAATTTGATATGAAGTAATTACAAATATAGAATATCAATCAGTTATAAAATGATGATTAAATCACTTTGATGTAAATGTATCAGATACAAACAAAAGTTTAAGTAAATATGCAGATATTTTAATTGTTTTTGATGATAAAAATCTTGAAAACAATCTTTCTACATTAAGAAAATGAGCTTTTATTATCTCAAATAAAAAATTTGTTGATAAATTAAAAGAAAAACAAATAAATCTTTCTAATTTTAAAATTCTAGAAATAGAGATAAATGACAAATACGACAATACTTATTTACTTTGAGTATTATTCAAGTTGTTATGATTTAGTGTAGAAACTAGTTATGCAAGTATAGAGCATACATTTGCAAAAAAGTGAGTTGAAATAGTAGAAAAAAACAAAAGTATAGTAGAGGAAATATATAAAAACTATGATTTAAAAGATATTACATCATACAATTTATGAAAAGTTTGAGATGAAAAGAAAGTGAGTTTTTGAAATAGTATGATAGCATACTGAGCTATAGAAAACTGACTTGAATTTTATAGTGCATATCCTATGACTCCAGCTTCAACTATACTTTCTGAAGTAATAAACAGTAAAAGAGTTAATTATCTTCAAGCAGAAGATGAAATAGCTGTAATAAATGCTGCACTATGAGCAAGTTTTACATGAGCTAGATCTATGGTATGAACAAGCTGATGATGATTTGCACTTATGACAGAAGCATTAAGTTTTGCACTACAAGCTGAAATCCCAATAGTCGCCGTTTTAGCTCAAAGAGCATGACCAAGTACTTGAACCCCTACTTGTCTTGAACAATGAGATATAAATTTTGCGTTAAATCCTACTTTTTGAGATTTTGAACATATAGTTTTAGTCCCAGCAACTATGGAAGATTGATATTATATGTCATGACTTGCTTTAAACCTAGCACAAAAATACCAAACAATTGTTATTGTACTTATAGATAAACAATTTTCTGAAGGAAAATCATCTTTTAGTGAACTAAAAACTCCATGAATAGAGAGATGAAAACTACAAGAAAATCCAAAAGAAGATTATAAAAGATTTGAGCTTACTGATGATTGAATTTCTCCATACACAAAACCATGAACAAAAAACTGAGATTTTATAGCAACAAGTTATGAACATGATGAATATTGATCAACTACAGAAGATAGTGAAATGAAAGTTCTTATGACAGAAAAAAGAGCTAAAAAATTACAAAATTTCTATGAAAAAGAAAATTTTAGGGGATATGAAGTTTATCCAGCTCTACCACCAGTTGTTTCAATGCCATCTTGAAAAAATATAAATATAACTAAACCTAAAAAATATATCATAACAACATCATTTATAAGTTACACTGCAAAACAATTTGTAGATGATAATCCTGAATATTGACTAATAACAATAAAATTCCTTAAACCACTTGATGAAAGAATTTTAGAAGTTATTAAATATTGTGAAGAAATAATTTTTGTAGAACATAATTATAGCTGACAAATCGAAACTTATCTAACAGATAAACTTTGATTAAAGTTCATTGATTGATTAAAAATTAGTAATTTAAGAAAATATGATTTGATGCCTTTTTATATAGAAGATTTTTATAAGTTAAAACAATAATTATGCATGTAAACAATAATATTATATTCACTACAAAAATTGTTAAAACTTGAGAAAAACATAAAATTCAATGAATAGAAATTATATCTGTAATTGATGGAGAGTTATTTGAAAATCAAAAATGAATATTAAAAAACTTTGAAAGCTCTGTATATTACCAAGGAGATATTGAAGCTAGAAAAGATAGTTTTATATGTATAATCTCATTAAATGATAATGATATTATTTTAAATAAAGTAGATATAAATAAAAAATTTTGAGACTATTGTAGGTCAAATTGGAATTCCTGAAATAATTTATTTCCATGATGTTGACTAGAAAATACTGATTTATATAGAAGTGAACAAATAGAAGAAAGTTTTTCTTGAAGTAAATACAAATTTAATTTTCGGTTTTGTTGACCAAATACAAATTGTTGAATACATAATACTCACAATTTTATAGAAGTTCATACAAATATTGCTTGAGATTGATTTATGCAGAAATTTGATAATCAAAGTGAGGATTCTCTGGTTGAAACAGTATGATTGATGCCTTGAAATACACATAAAAGATTTGATATGGATTGAATTTATAACAAAAACAACGTTCCAAAATATCCTTATCATAGATGGTTATGATGAAATTCTTGAAATATTTGGTTAGCTATAGAGAAATATTAATAAATATTATAAAAAATTTAACTATGAGAGTAAATTTAAACAAAATACAACGGTGCCCTTGATGTGGAGATTTTATGATAATTGCTGCTATAAAGACAGCATTTAAAGAACTTTGAATAGAAAGTCATAATAGAGTAGTTATATCATGAATTTGATGTTCTTGAAAGTCTACCCAGTATATTGACTGATATGCTGCAGAAACTCTTCATGGTAGAACACTACCTTTTGCAACATGAGTAAAAATGGCTAATCCAAATTTAACAGTTATGGCGATGTGATGAGATGGTGATGGTTATGGTATAGGTATGGGACATTTTATACATTCTTGTCGTAGAGATTTAGATATAACTTATCTAGTTTTCAATAACGAAAATTATGCGCTCACTACATGACAAGCAAGTCCAACAACTCCAATTTGAGCAAAGACAAAAACAACTCCAGAAGGCAATATAACAACACCATTTGATCCAATTGCTTTAGCTAAAACAGCTTGAGCAAGATTTGCAAAAAAAGTAGATTGATCAAATCTAGCAGAATTAAAAGAAACTATAAAAGAAGCAATACAACATAAATGATTTGCGCTAGTTGACATAAATCAAAACTGTCCAAGTTTTAGGAGGTGGTAGTTATGGTTAGATAAACAAGATACTTCTCTTTTTTGACAAAAACTTAATTTTAATTATAATATAAGAAATATTATAATTAAAATTTATATTTATGAAAAATCATATTTCCCATCAAGAAGAAATAGATTGATTACAGGCTTCTTCTTTAGAATTACCAAAAGAAATAATTATTGATAAAATAGACAACATTCTTTCTTCTGATAATAATTCAAAGAAAATATTAAGTAAAGAAGAAAGAGATGAATTAATTGATTATTTAGTAGATATTCGTACAAAGATAAATAGAACTGATGATTTATGAGAATTAAATACTATGCTTGAAGAATTAAGGATAATATTTAATAAATACAAAGAATTGTGTAAAACAGAAAAAGAAATATTGGGATATTTTAGAACTACACTTGCTAGGTTATGACAAATAAAATCCGACATAAAAAATCAAAAAAATAATAAGTAAATTCTTACTTATTATTTTTTTATCTAATTTTCCACGATTTCACATTTTCACACTTTTGTTACTTTATATACATCATCTTATTCGCTACATGTTCCTCGTTTGTTTTTCAATAATGAACTTGTCAATCATTATCATGTAAATAAAAATAATATGGAGTATCTTCACTGTTATAAACAGCTTCTATACTATCTGCTGAAGAATTGCAAATAGGTGTTTTTGTAAGTCATTTCATATTTCTCGTGTTATAATCATTAACATCATCTATATGATTAACAATAAAACTTGGTGTACATTCATCAGATGTTATTTCGTATGGGTAGCAAATCGTTGCATCAGTTCATAAAAACCAATCCTCATCCAATCTTTTTTTCAGTATTCATGCAATTATTTTTGTTTCTTGTAATGTATCTTTTTGATTAGCTTCTTTTTGTACGATAGAAGCTAAAATAATATTATCTAAGAAATCGTTACTTGAAGAATCTATTTCTAAATCTTTAATAACTTTTTTATCAAAATTTGATAAAAGTTTTTTTATAAAATCATCAAGTTTAAAATTATTAGGATTTACATTATAAGTATCAGGATATAAAAATCATTCGAGAGTAGATGCGTTTTTTAAAAAGAAATAATTTCATTTTAATGTGATAATATTTTTTTCATTATATTCAATTAATTCTCCCTTGTTAATTAAAGAATTTTTTGTTAATAAATCATCTATATCATAAATAGTCCATCAAGGAAGAATTGTTATAGATACATCATTTGTTATTGGTGTATTTAAAGAATTTATAATTCATTCAAGACTTAATCAACCAGTTAAACTATATGTTCAAGCTTTTAAATCTTTAGGTGGATTAAATTTTAAATAAAATCTCATATAATTTTTATTTAAATTAAACTCATCAGCAATTTTATAATAAGTATCTCACTGTTTTATATTTATAACCTGCTCTTCTTTTGTTAATATAGTACTTTTAAAACTATTATAAGAATACAAAAAATATCAAGGAATAATCAAAATAATAAGTAATAATAATTTTTTCATAGTAAAAAATACAAAATAAAGTGAATAAACATTTTATATATTTTTCTAAATTTGAGAAATTTAAATTTAAAATAAATATTATTGACTTTTATAAAAAAATACGTATATATTAAGCTTAATAATTAATTAAGCAAAATGAAAAAAAGTATAGATGGGCAAAAAAGTATAGTTTTACCACAAGAGTCTTGAGAAAATATAACAGAAGTATCAAAATCATCTGAAATTATAAAAAAAGAAATAGTGCGTATATTAAAAATACAATGAATAAATTGTTATTGACAAGCAACAAATTATGATATACTAGATTCATTAATGTTTTTATTGCTTACTGATAAAGAAGAAAAACAAAAAAAACAAATAGATGAGAAAATGTTATTAAATAAATTTGCTGATATATTAGAAATAATAAAATTAGATATACAAAGTGTTGAATCTAAAAAAGATTTAAAGGACTTAAATGAGTTAAAACAAAATTTAATATTATTCTCAATGTTAGAGAATATTTCTAGTAATGATAAAATATCATGATTAATTAAAGAAATTACAATACATATAAAAGAAAGAAATTTATAAATAAAAAAATATGAAAAATATAGTAGAGCAATCTAAATATGGAGAAATAGTTGATTTACAATCTAAGCTTGATTGAGAAATAGAAAAAATCAAAACTTTTATTGAAAAAATCATATTATAAGGATAACAGAAATAAAATTACAAAAAAATAGTAGATTAATTAAAAATAAAAAATTAATTTAAAAAACATCTATAGTAATTAAAAAAGCAAATTTAAATTTGCTTTTTTTTGGCTTTTGTATACACTTTTTACGAAACCACTACTTAAGAATGTGTAATTCCCGCAAAAGTAGGGGCATTTTTTGTGTTGATAGAGACGTAAAAACGTGAAAGCGTAGAAACGTAGAAATGTAATATGTTAATATAGTAAATAATGAGTAAAGAAATATTTTCGTTTTAACATTTCAACATTTTAACATTTTAACCAATTTTACTTTATGCCAAAAGCAATAAAAAAAGAACAAAGTGTAGATGTTTGAAGTCTATATGAGATTCAATGAAGGCATTATTTCACTGATGATAGATCTATAGCTTGAATTCCAGAACTTCTAGAAATTCAATTAGATTCATATAGAAACTTTCTTAAAGATGGTATAGATAAGACATTTAAAGAAAGCTTTCCAATAAGTGATTTTTCAGGTGAAAAAATCGATGTATACTATAAATGATTTAATCTTGAAGAACCTAAATTTGATGCAGAAACTTGTAAAAGAAAAAATCTTAACTTTGAAGCTCCATTAAAAGTTAGATTGGAGATGCTAAATAAAGAAACATGAGAAATAAAAGAACAAGATGTTTATATGTGATGAGTTCCATTGATGACAGAAACTGCAACTTTTATCATAAACTGAATTGAAAGAGTTATAGTTAATCAGATTATTAAATCAACAGGTGTGTTTTTTACACATTGAGAAACTAGTGCTACACTAAAAGTTGTTCCACAAAAATGATCTTGGTTTGAAATAGATACTGAAAAAAGATGAATTATAAATATTAAAATAGATAAAAAAAGAAAAATACCTATTAGTGTTATATTAAGAGCTTTTTGAATGGAAACTAATGCTGACATTATTGAGACATTTAAAGACATATGAGATGAAGTAATGACTCATTATATCATGCCAACTTTAGATAAAGATAAAACTAGTAATAGATTAGATGCTTTAAATATTTTGTATAAATTACTTAGACCAGGTGATTTAGCAACAAATGAAAGAGTTGTAGAATTATTTCAAAACACATTCTTAGATGAAAAAAGATTTGATTTATGAGAAATAGCTAGAATGAAGATGAAAACTAGATTATGAATTGATACAAAATATGAGGATGAAGGATGAAAATTTTTATCAATAGATGATTTAATAATAAGTTTAAAATATTATTTAAATTTACTTGCATGAAATGAATGATTTTATCTTGATGATATAGATCATTTAGAAAATAGAAGAGTTAGATCAGTTTGAGAATTAGTTGAAGAAAAATTAAAAGTTTGAATTGCCAGAATGGAAAGAATAGCAAAAGATAGAATGACTGTAATAGATTTAGAAGATGCTACTCCAGGTACTTTTATAAATTCAAGACCTATAGTAGCAATACTTAAAGAATTCTTTGCTTCATCTCAATTATCACAATTTATGGATCAAACCAACCCTTTATCAGAGATAGCTCACAAGAGAAGAGTTTCAGCTCTAGGACCTGGTTGATTGACAAGAGAAAGAGCCAGTTTTGAGGTTAGAGATGTTCATCCAACTCAATATGGTAGAATCTGTCCTATTGCAACCCCAGAAGGACCAAATATTTGACTTGTATTACACTTTGCGACATATGCAAAAGTAGATAAATATGGTTTTTTATTAACTCCTTACAGAACTATAGAACACTTTGTTGAAAATGATGGAAAAAGTTCTGTTAATAGAATTGCACTATGAGATATCGTTTGAGATGATGGAAAGGTTGTTGTAAAGGATAAAGAATATATCACTGAAGATAGTGCTAAAAAAATTCAAAAAGCATTAAAATCTAAAAAAATCGAAGTAAGATGATTTTTATCAGATTCTTTTGATTATTTTGATGCTCATCAAATCCAAAACTTAGTTATTGCAGAAGCATGATTTCCTATGGATGATTTTGGAAACTTTACTAGAACTCGTATAAGTGCCAGAGTAAATACTGAACCAACAATAGAATATGTTTGAAAAATTACTCATATAGATATAAGTCCAAAACAAATTGTATCTGTTGAAACATCATTAATCCCTTTCTTAGAACATGATGATGCAACAAGAGCTGAAATGGGTTCTAACATGATGAGACAAGCAGTTCCATTAATTAAACCAGAAGCACCAATTGTATGAACTTGAATGGAAAGAATTGTATGAGAAGATAGTTGATATGTTTACAAAGCTATTGATGATGGAGAAGTATTATGAGTTGATGCAAAACATATTACAATTTTATATAAATCATGAGAAAAAAGACTTTATGAATTAAAAACATTCAAAAGATCAAATCATGATATGATAGTTCACCAAAAACCTCTTGTAACTACATGACAAAAACTTAAAAAATGAGATATTCTTTGTGATGGTCATAGTATAGATAATTGAGAATTAGCATTATGAAGAAATTTACTTGTTGCATATATGCCATGGAAATGATATAACTTCGAGGATGCTATAATTATTTCATCTAAGGTTGTTGAAAGAGATTATTTCACATCTATACATATAAAAGAATATATTATTGATGTTAGAGAAACTAAACTTGGGCCTGAACAAACTACTGATGATATACCAAATGTATCCTCAAATAAACTTAAGGATTTAGATGCAGAATGAATCATAAGAATCTGAGCTTATGTTGAATGAGGAGATATACTAGTTTGAAAAATTACACCAAAATGAGAACAAGAGTTATCCCCAGAAGAGAGACTATTAAGAGCAATTTTCTGAGATAAATCAAAAGATGTAAAAGATAGTTCTCTTAGATTACCAAGCTGACAATGATGAAAAGTTATAAATGTTGAAATATTAAAAAGAGAAAATTGAGATAATCTTCCAACATGAGTATTTAGACAAGTTAAAGTTTATGTAGGACAAACAAGAAAACTTGAAGTATGAGATAAAATGGCCTGAAGACACTGAAATAAATGAATTGTTTCAAGAATTGTTCCAGTTGAAGATATGCCATACCTAGAGGATGGAACTTCAGTAGATATTATACTTAATCCACTATGAGTTATATCTCGTATGAACATCTGACAGATACTTGAAGTACATCTTTGAATAGCTGCAAAAAAATTAGGAATAACAGCAGCAACTCCTGTTCTAAATGGTATAAGTGTTGAACAAGTTACAGAACTTATGGAAAAAGCTTGAATTGAATCAAGTTGAAAATTACAATTATTTGATTGAGAAACATGAAATCCATTTAATGAAAGAACAATGGTATGAGTAAAATATATGCTTAAATTACATCACTTAGTTGAAGATAAGATCCATGCTAGATCAGTTTGACCTTACTCTATGGTAACACAACAACCACTTTGAGGTAAAGCTCAAAATGGTTGACAGAGATTCTGAGAAATGGAAGTGTGGGCTTTAGAAGCATATGCTGCATCAAATATATTACAAGAAATGATTACTATAAAATCAGATGATGTTGCTTGAAGAACTCAAGTTTATGAAGCAATTGTAAAAAATGCTCAAATTAAAAAACCAAATATACCTGAGTCATTCAATGTATTATTGAAAGAATTACAAGCAATTTGATTAGATATAGAATTATTTGATTGAGAGGAATTAGAAGAAAAAGAAAAACAAATAAAAGAAAGATATGATCAAATTATTGAAATTGAAAATAAAGTCTTATGAGACACTGAGGTAAAAAATGATGAAGAAATATAATTTATATCAAAAATTTAATATTTAACATTTCTAAAATATGTTTGAAAAAATGGATAGCTTTATGAGTGATAAGATAACAGATTTTACTGAGATTTCAAAAAACATTTGAAGAAGAGACATAACTAAATGAAAAAATTTAGATAACCTAGCTTGAATTTGACTTTGAATTTTATCTCCAGAGAAAATCAGAAGTTTATCATATGGTAAAGTAATTATTAGTGAGACTATAAATTATAGGACTCAAAGACCAGAAAGAGGTTGACTTTTTTGTGAACAAATTTTTGGGCCAAGAAAAAATTATGAATGTGCATGTTGAAAATATAAGAGAATAAAATATAAATGAATAGTTTGTGAAAGATGTTGAGTTGAAGTTACAAAATCTTCAGTTAGAAGAGAAAGAATAGGACATATTGACTTATATGCTCCTATTGCTCATATTTGGTACATTAAATCAGTTCCAAGTAGAATTTGATTACTTCTAGATTTATCAGTAAAAAAACTTGAACAAATTGTATATTTTGCATCATATTTAATTACTGATATATATGAAGATAAATTGCAAGAAGCTCTAAAAGATATAGAAGATAGATTTAAAGTATCTAAATCCGAGATGCAAAAAGAAATGCAAAAAGAATTAAATACGTTGAAAATTAAAAAAGAATCTAAGGAAATTAAAGTTAAAGAATATAATGAACAAGAAGCTATTGTAATGAAAAGACTTGATGATTTAACAAAAGATTTTGAAAACTTAAGAAATCTTCTTAAATCTTTAAAAGTTTGAGAAGTAATTTGAGAACTAGATTACAGAATTTTATCTGACAAATTCCCACATGTATTTATAGGTTGAACTTGAGCTAAATATTTAAAAATACTTCTTGAAAGAATTGATCTTACGAAATTTATTGAGGATTCAGAAAGAGAGTTAAAAACTGCATGACAAGCAAAACAAAAGAAAGTATTACAAAAAATTAAATTAGCTTCAAATCTATTAAAAAGTTGACAAAAACCAGAATGGTTTGTTCTAGAAGCATTACCAATTCTACCACCAGATTTAAGACCAATGATTCAACTTGATGGTTGAAGATTTGCAAGTTCAGATTTAAATGACTTATATAGAAGAGTAATAAATAGAAACAATAGACTAAAAAAACTTATTGAACTATGAGCTCCAGATGTTATCTTAAAAAATGAAAAAAGAATGCTTCAAGAAGCTGTTGATATGCTTATAACATGAGATACAAGATCAAATAGATCATGATTTGTTACTGCAAATAAGAAAAAACTTAAATCATTAACAGAAATTTTAAAATGAAAACAAGGTCGTTTTAGACAAAACTTATTATGAAAGAGAGTTGATTATTCCGCTCGTTCTGTAATAGTTGTATGACCTGAATTAAAAATAGATGAATGTTGATTACCAAAAGCAATGGCACTTATATTATTTAAACCTTTTATAATTGCTAAACTTATTGATAAATGAATAGTTTATAATGTAAAACATGCAGAAAAATTTATAGAAAAATTATGAAAAGAGGTTCGGGATTCTTTAGATGAAGTTATAGAATGAAAATATATACTTTTAAATCGTGCTCCTACTTTACATAGACTTTCTATACAAGCATTTAGACCAGTGTTGATTGATGGTAAAGCTATACAATTACATCCATTAACTTGTACTGCCTTCAATGCCGATTTCGACTGAGATCAGATGGCTGTACATTTACCAATAACTGAAAAAGCTCAAAGTGAAGCTAAAGCATTGATGGTAACTAGTAAAAACTTACTTAATCCTTCAAACTGAGAACCTATAGTAGCTCCAAGTCAAGATATGATATTAGGATGTTATTATGTAACTACTCTAGATAAAGAGGCAAAAGGTTATTGAAATGTTTATAGTTCAATTGTAGATGTTTCATATGCATATGACGCTTGAGTAATTGATATTAGATCAGTAATAAAAGTTAGAATTAATTGAGAAATAATTGAAACGAATTATTGAAGATTATTATTTAATCAAATCCTTCCAGAAGGAATGTGATTTGTAAATGATTGTTTGAAGAAATGAGTAATAAAAAAATTATTATCTAGATGTTTTGAAGAATTATGACAAGAAGAAACAGCTCTACTTGCTGATAAAATAAAAAACTTCTGATATAAATATGCTACTTTATCTTGATTATCTATATCAAAAGATGATATGATTATTCCTGATAGTAAACAAAAATTATTAGAAGAAGCGCAAGAAAAAGTTAAATATATCCAAAAAAGGCATTGGAATTGATTTTTAACAGATGATGAAAAATATATACAATCTATAAATATATGGGCTGAAGTTAAAAAAGTTATAGAAACAGAAATGAAAGTTAATTTTAACTATAAAAATCATGTATATAATTTTATAGATTCTTGAGCAAGATGAAATTGGTGAAACTTAACTCAGCTTTGTTGAATGAAATGATTAGTAGCTGCAACAACAGGTAAAACTATTGAGCTTCCAATTAAATCTACGCTTAAAGAATGATTTTCTACACTTGAATATTTTATCGCAACACATGGTTGAAGAAAAGGTAAATCTGATACTGCCTTAAAAACAGCACAATCTTGATATCTAACAAGAAGACTTGTAGACGCTTCTCAAAATATGATAGTTAAGGAAGATGATTGCCATACTATTTACTACAAGACCGTTTCTAGATTTGATAAAAAATGAAGTTTTGATGCTACTTTTGAAGAAAGAATTTATTCTTTGACTTTAGCTTCAGATCTAAAAGATAAAAAATGAAATATATTACTAAGTGCTTGAACTGTAATTGATACACAAGCATTAAAATTAATAAATGATAATGAGATAAATGAAGTAAATGTAAGATCAGTACTTACTTGTGAAACAGAATGAGGAGTTTGTAAAAAATGTTATTGACTTGATTTATGAGCAAATGCAGTTGTCGAAATTTGAACTCCAGTTTGAATTATCGCAGCACAATCAATTTGAGAACCTGGTACTCAGTTAACCATGAGAACATTCCACTCAGGTTGAGTTGCAAAAGAAGGATGAGATATGACTCAATGATTATCAAGAGTTGAAGAATTATTTGAGGCAAGAAATCCAAAAGTAGTAGCAGAAATCTCTGATATTGATTGAATTGCTGAAGTAAAATATTGAGATAATTGAAGTGTTGTTAAGATTACAGCTGACGAATTAAAAGAAGAAGAATATTACTTTTGATCAGAATTTGAAATATTGGTAAAAGAATGACAAGAAGTAAAACAAAAACAACTTATAGCTAGATCAACAAAATCTAAACAAAAACTTTTAGCATCATATAACTGAATAGTTAAGAAAGCAGTTAATTGAATGATTATTATAAAAGATAAAGAAAACAGAATTTTTGAATACAAATTTGAAATTTGAAGAAATGTATTAATTGAAAATTGAGCTAAAGTAAAAGTATGACAAAAACTTGTTGATTGATATGCAAATGTAGGTAGAATAATGAATGTCGCTTGAGTTGTAGCTGCTGAACAATACATAGTTGACGAAATTAAAGCAATTTACTCTTCTCAATGACAAACAGTAAACTCAAAACATATTGAACTTATTGTTAGGCAAATGTTCTCAAGAGTAAGAGTAATTGATAAATGAGATACAGAGTTTTATCCATGAGATATAGTTGATATAATTAAGTTTAAAAAAGAAAATGATCGTCTTATTATGGAAGGGAAGAGATCAAGTATCTGAGAAAGATTACTTTTAGGTATAACTAAAATATCTCTTTACACAGACAGTTGGTTATCAGCGGCTTCCTTCCAAGAAACAGTAAGAGTTCTTGTTGAGTGATCTGTAAGTTGAAGAATTGATAAATTGATAGAATTAAAAGAAAATGTTATTATTGGTAGGTTAATCCCAGCATGAAAACAATATAGAAAACTAAGATGAATGGAATTAGAGGGAGAAGAAGATGAAGATTCATATTTTAGTAAAGAAGAAGATTCTTTAGATTTCTGAGTTGATCAAATGGATTTAGTTGATGATAGTAGTATGATGATGGAAAGTGATTTCTAATAAAAAATAGACAAGAAGGATTATGCCTTCTTGTCTATTTTTTCACACAATTAAGTTAATTTATAATTATTAATATGAAAAAAAAATATATGATAATAATAATGTTGGTAATTGTTATAGTTTTAATAATAATATGAGCTATGTCATATATAACAGATAATTCTCCAAGTGTAATTTGAAAAAAATATGATAAAAAAATTTCTCAAACATTAGATAATAAGTATAAAAGCATCAAAGCTGAATATAGTTTTGATATAAATAATTGTTATGAGATGAGAATAGTATCATATGAAGGAAATGTTTTTAAAAAAGAAGAAATAATTACTTCAAAAGAAACTATTTTAGAAGTAACAAATTTATTAAAAACACTTCCAAAAGAGTGACAAATGTATATTTCTTTTATACCTAAAACCCAAGAAGACATATACTTTTATTGTGAAAATGAAAAAATTTATATGATAACTTACCACAATAATAGCCTAAAAACACCTTGAACAACTTTTTACTGAGAACAAATGGAAGCAGAGAAAAAAATTCATGAAATAATTTTAGAACAATTAAAATAAAAAAACTCCAAAAATTTTTTGGAGTTTTTTAAAATATAAATTTTTACAAATCATTCAACATATTAAGTATATCATCAGGATTTCATTCATTTTTTGATTCTTCTGCTTGCATTTTAGCAATTTTTTGTTTATATTCATTAGATTGAAAAGATTGCCACTCTACTAAATGTTTTTCATTTAGAGTCTTGATTTCTTTTTCATAATTCATCTCAAGTTGTTCCAATTTTTTCTTTTCAGTATCAAGTATTTCAAATAATCTATCAATTTGCTCATCACTCATACTCGGCATAATATCAAACCAATATTGCCTTTCATGATCATCCATTGATTTTGTATTTAAAATAAGTTTTATCAAATCGGGATAATGAGCTTGAATTTCATCACTTATTTCAAAATCTACTCAGTTATTAGTTATCTTTGACATTATATAATTTTTAAAAATTAATTAGTATACTAACTATATTTTATATCAAAATGTAAAAATTTGCAAAAAAAAAATAAAAAATATAATTGACTAGAAAGAGAAATTTTGTTATATGAAGTTTATAAAATAAAAAATACTAAATATGTTCTACATTTATTTATGAGTTTACACTTTTTTTATAGTTATAGTTTGGGGATTCTTATCTGTTATTGTGGTTCATTCATACAAATTTAAAAACTTTAACTCTAGAATAAGTTTTTTTATAAAATTGTTATTTGGTTTTTTCTGAGTGTTAACTATAATATGATATACAATAATATTTTATAATATGAATAATTTAGGGAAAAGTATTGAGATAAACTTAAATTCAAATCATATTACAACAGAAAAAAGCTATTAATTTATCATTTAATTATCATTTTATGAGTTCAATATTTACAAAAATCATAAACAGAGAAATTCCAAGTGATATAGTATACGAACAAGAAGATATAATCGTTATAAAAGATATGAATCCTAAAGCAAAAATACATCTGCTTATTATTCCAAAAAAAGAAATTGAAACACTAGATGATATAAAACAAGAAGATAGAAATATAATTTCAGAAATGTTTTATGTTGCTACAAAAGTTGCAAAAGATTTAGCAATAACTTGAGCATACCAATTGCATTTCAATGTCTGAAAACAGTGATGACAAGAGGTTATGCATTTACACTTACATTTGTTATCAGATAAATAATTTAGAAAAAACAAGGATTAATTTTTTCTATTTTTACTCTTAATATAAAGCTTTATGAACAAAAACAAAATAATTTTTATAATCATAGGAATTGTAGTTATTTTTTTAGTATTTGTCATGATAAAAATAGCTAATAATTCATGAACAACTAATATAACAAAAAAAACTTCTCCAAGTGATTTTTCCATATGGACATACTGACTTGATAAAGAAAAAGTAACATCAATAGTTAATGATTTCAAAAAAACAAATGAAACATATAACGCAAAAAATATATCAGTTGAAAACTTTTCAAACTATGAGGATTATAAACAAAGTTTAACTACAGCAATGATATCATGAAAAGGACCAGATATTTTTATGTTAAATAATTTTGAAAAATCTTATCTTAATGAAAATATTTTGTGAATTAATCCTGCCATTTTAAAAACAAATGATTTTAGAAAAAACTTTAAAACATTTTTTTGAGATGACTTGATTTCATCGCAAGATGACTCTAAAGGAAATAATATTGAATTTGTAACTTGAATTCCGGTATGATATGAAACATTATGAATATATTATAACAGAAAATTCAATATTAAATCAACAGATTTAGCTTCATGGGCGGCAATAAATAATGTAATTGATACATTAAAAGAGAGAGATTCAGAAATAAAGCCAATTTGAATTTATTCAGATAAAAGTTTAAATTTACTTGCAGATACTCTAACTCAATTCTTTTTACTATCAGATGAGAAAATAACAGGATATAAAAAAATATCAGATATAGCAATGAAAGAATGATTCTGAAGTTATTATTCATATATTTTAGATAATACAACAAATACGTGAATTTATACTAAATCTAATTCAGAAAAATCTGATTTAGAGCTATTTAGTGATTGAGATGAAGCTATGATTATAGGTTATCCCAGTATGATTAACAATATAGATAATTTATGATTTAATAAAAATTTTTTATTTGCAGAACCTTTTCCTCATTATTTTGAATGAAAATGAAAAACTTTAACAAAATATAATTATTTTGTAGTAAATAAAACAAATAAAGATGAAAAATTTGCTTTTGATTTATTAGCATATTTTTCAACAGAGAGCTGAGAAAAAGCATTTTTAGAAAATTTTCCATACTTACTACCTGCTTTAGTCACTCTTGAACAAGACAAACTTCAAGAAAAAATTCACTCTTCTTATAATTTAATTCTATGAGATTTTTATAAAGAAGCAAACTCATCTCTATTATCTTCATATGACAAATGAATAACAGATTTATATGATAATGGTTTTAGTAGTATATCTACTGATGATACAAATTATTTAGAAAAAACAAAAAGTTTAATAAGTACAGTATGATGTAAATATGATAAATACGTGAAACTTGAGAATTTATCATACGATTGTAATAAAAACTAAATAAAAACTATGTATTGTTATATTCATATCCCGTTTTGTAATAATAGATGTAAATATTGTAGATTTACATCTTTTTCAAATACTCAGGAAAATGAAAAGACAAAATATGTTGATTTCTTAATAGAAAACATAAAAAATGATTCTTTGACTTTTGAAAAAGAAAAAATAAACAAAAAAGAACAATTCAATAAATTTGATTCAATCTATTTTTGATGATGAACTCCAACAAGTTTACATAATTATCAGCTTGAAAATATAATCTTAGCATTAAAAACAAGATATTGATTTACAAAAAATATTGAAATTACTCTAGAAAGTACTTTAAATAATGTTTCTCCTGAGAACTTAAAAATATGGAATGAACTTTGAATTAATAGACTCAGTCTAGGAATTCAAACTTTGAAAAGCAAATCATTAAAAGAAATATGAAGACTAACAAGAAAAGAAATAATACAAAAACTAAATATTATTAAAAAATATTTAGAAACAAATCAAGAAATCACTAAAAATAAAATTCAAAATTTTTCTATCTCTCTAGATTTTATAATCTGACTTCCATTTGTAAAACCTTTAGAAACAAAAAAGGATATTAAATTTATTTTGGATAAATACAATTTTGTGAAACATATATCTATTTATATGCTTGAAGAATATTATGATTACCCAAAAACGTGGAAAGATGTGAGTTTAAAAGAAAACGAATTTGAAAAAGAGTATATTTCATGTAAAAAACTTTTAGAAAAATATTGATTTTTTAGATATGAATTATCAAATTTCTCAAAAAAATGATATGAATGCAAGCATAATAAAGCTTATTGGAATCATAAAGAAGTAATTGCCTATTGATTATGATCTCACTGATTTGTAAATCAGACTAGATATGCTTACCCAAACAATTTCAAAGATTTTTATGAAAATAAATTTGATTACATAGAAAAACTAAATAAAAACGATATTTTTCTTGAAAAAGTTATTTTTTGATTAAGAACTAGTTGATTAAAACAAGATATTTATAAAAAATTAAACCAACAAAAAATCAAGTATTTTATTAAAAATAAACTACTTGATTTTAATAATTACAAGCTTATTTTGTCTGATAAATGAGCAACCTTAATAGATTACATTATAAAAGAAATCATTTAATGATATTATTATTTTTTATCACTTAATTGTTCTTTTATATGATCAAATAAATGATTAATCAAATCATCTAAATTTTTAAAGTCTTCTCTTTCAGATCTATAAGAATCTCAATCTAGAGAAGCACTAATAGTTCAATTAAAAAGTCATTTTTTGTTTTTTTCAACACTTACTTTTATTTCTCAAGTAGAGTCCTCTTTTTTGTATTTGTTTAGATAATTATCTAATTTTGCAGATATATTATCACTAGTTAGTCTTTCAATAACTTCTTTAGAAGTTTTTAAATCATCGGACAATTTATAATTAACTTGTAAATCCATTTTGTTTTTTTTATAAATATAAAATATTTATTTTTCTAAAGATTATAATTTTTTTAAGGCTTTAACATTTTAATCTTTAAAAATTTTGCAAAAATATTTTAGCATTTAATTTTTTAAAATCAAGTTGAGTTTTTAAGAAAAAAAATTATTATATAAAAAGTTTAAATTTCTTTTTTAGTTAAGAAATAAAATATTTAGTTGTTTAACCAGTATAAAGTATGTCTATTGAAAATTATGAAAAAGTCATTTGATTAGAAATCCATGTAAGAGTTAAGTCTGATACCAAGTTTTTTTGTAATTGTAAAAATGCTGTAGAATTAGCTACTGAACCAAATATAAATGTATGTCCAGTTTGTATGTGATTTCCATGAATGTTACCATCTATAAACGCTGAAGTTGTAAGATTATGAGTAAAAGCATGATTACTTATGAATTGTTCTATAAACAAATCATCTAGATTTGATAGAAAAAGTTATTTTTACCCTGACTTACCAAATAGTTTCCAGATAACACAGATGTATGAAACTATCACATGAGCATGAACTGTAAAAGTTTTGGTATGATGAGAAGTTAAAGAATTTTGAATTCATCATATGCATTTAGAAAACGATGCATGAAAATTAGTCCATTCAGCTTGACTTACTCTTTGTGATTATAATAGAGCGTGAAGTCCTTTGATGGAAATTGTTACAGATCCTGTATTTTATGATAAAGAAGAAGTTGTAGAGTTTTTAAAAGAATTACAAAAAATGTTTAGATTTGCATCTATTTCTGATGCAGATATGGAAAAATGACAATTAAGATGTGATGTAAATATATCAATTAGAAAAAAATGAGCTACTTGATTATGAACAAGAGTTGAATTAAAAAACATAAATTCATTTTCATCAATAGCAAGAGCAATTGATTGAGAATTTTTAAGACAGGTTAGATTACTTGAGTCATGATGAACAATTGACCAAGAAACTAGATGATGGGATGATGATAAAGGAGTTAGTACAACTCAAAGAAGCAAAGAAGATGCTATGGATTATAGATATTTTCCTGAACCAGATTTATTACCAATTAATTTAAGTGATGAATATATAGAAGATTGTAAAAAAGAATTACCAGAACTTCCAATAGAAAAAAGACTAAGATACTTGAATGATTATAAATTATCTGAAGATGATGCTAGAATATTGACAGCAGATAAAGAATTATGTGATTACTTTGAAGTTATGGTAAAACTTACAAATGATCCTAAAAAATCATGTAGCTATATTACAACCATACTTTTAGCGTTGTTAAACGAATGTAAAGAAGAAGGTTGAATTTGTAATCTTAAATTTGATGCTACTGAGTTAGCAAAAGTAATTGAATTAGTAAATAAAAATGAGATATCATCAACAAACAGTAAAACAATTGTTGAAGAATTGTTCAAAAGATGATGAAAAACTGATGAAATCATAGATAAGTTATGATTAAGACAACAAAATAATACAGATGAATTAGAAAAAATAGTTGATGATGTTCTATCAACTCTATGAAGTCAAATTGAAGAATATAAATCTTGAAAAGTAAATCTATTTTGATTTTTTGTATGACAATGTATGAAAGCTTCAAAATGAAAATGAAACCCAAAGATTTTTACAGATATCATAAAAAACAAAATCTGATAATAACCAATAAAGAACAGCTAAAAACTGTTCTTTTTTTATTTAAAAACAATTTTTATGTTTTATTCTTTTATATTTATTCTAAACTTTATACACTAAATCCTACATTCTAAATTCCAAACTCATCATTTTTTTGCTATTTTAAAAAAAATATAGTAGAATAAATAAAAAATATAAAAAAGATATAAGATTATGTTAAATAAAATAAAAACAAAAATAAAATCTATACTTTCAATAAAAGCAATAAAAAGAAATTTTGTTTTAACAGGACTTACTTTTATTGTTTTCTTTGTTTTTTATAATACATGATTTGCAGCTACTACTCAATCATCAAACTGAGAGGTGGTAGATACTATAAATTCTTGATTAAAAGCATTAAATTATTTGATTTGAATATCTGCTTCACTTATCTGATGATTAAGTGCAGTAATTTCAATATTGATAGACCCTACAGTTACAAACTGAACAGCTTTTAGTTTAACAACATACTTACGTTGAATATGGGTATTTGTATCAAATATGGTATACTTTATATTTGCATGAATTTTAATATCTATTTCATTTATGAACATCATATGAAAATGAACATGAGATACATTTGAGATAAAAAAAGCTCTACCAAAATTGATAGTTTGAATACTTATTGTTCCATTTTCTTGGTTTTTAGTACAATTTATGCTATCACTTTCATCAGTTTTAACAATATCGGTTTTTTCTTTACCTTTTGAGACATTTCAAAATAATATAACAGCATTAAATTGAAGCGTTAATTGGTGTAATAAACTTGTTATAGATATTCAATGAAATTTAACATTACCTGAAAATAATAATACTACTCAACAAAAAACATGAAGTTGATTTTTGTACTGTGAAAAATATGAACTTACTCCTATTATGGATATATTAACTTGAAAATCAGGATCCAATAATGTAAATTGAATGAAAAGTTATAAACTTTCATGACTTATATCATATTACACTTTCTGAATAATGGAATTGTGAGAAATTGATAAGTTAAAAAGTTGAAATATAATAAATTGAATTTCCTCAATCCCTCAATTAACTGCAAAAGTAGCATTTGACATCATTTTCTTACTAATATATTTGATTATCCTAATCGCATTATTTTTAGCATTATTTGTTAGATTAATACGGATTTGGTTATATACAGTATTCTCCCCAGTATTTTGATTAACATACTTTTTCTGAAAATCAAAGGTAAAAAGCTTAGAAAAAATAAATATAAGTACTTTTATATGATTAGCTTTGGTTCCAGTTTATGTATCAGCAGCACTATCTTTTTGATTACTATTTTTATTGATAATATGACAATGATTAGCACAAGAACACTCTAAAAGCTCAACTTTAAACGAAACTTTTAATTTATGAGTCACAAGTCTTGTTATAAAATGATCACTTTGAGATAATGCAAGTGAAACAAAAACAGCAATTGATCAAATGGTATGATCATCATTAGGTGCTATGTGATATATCCTTATGAAACTTTTTTGATTAGCATTTTTATGGATGGCTGTTATGGCTGCGTTGAAAACATCAGAATTAACAAAATCTATAATTCAACCTTTTGAAGAATTATGAAACAAAGTATGAAAATTTGCAATGGAATCTCCAAAATATATCCCAATCCCTTGAACAAATATATGATGAAAACAAGTTAATTTTGATACATTAATTAGATGAGTAGATAAATGAATTACTTGATTACAGTACAAAAATGAAAATCAATCATCTGAAATTGCTAAGTTTTTTTGATGAAAGAAAGATGAAACACTAGATGAAGTAAGAAAAATTACAGCTACTTGAGCAGAGTGAATCAAACAATTCAATGACTGAATCAAACGTATGACATATGAATGATTAAGTAGTAGTACACAAGCTAGAGAAGAATTATCAGAGAAAATTTGAAAATTTGGATTAAATATAGATAATAAAATATTAGAAGCATTAAAAGGAGCAAATACTCCTTGAGCTGTAAAAGATGCTTTAATACAAATTAATGATGCTAGTTGAAAAAAATTATTAAATTGAAATAGTGTTGAATCTGTAATATGAACATCTTGAACAACTTCAGCTTCAGAATCTTCAAATAATGAAAATTGAAAAACTTGAAAATGAGTATGAGTATGAGATATATTTAATGTACAACAGATTATGAATCTTAATCCTAGTGACCATACAGGTAGTGCTGAAACGTTTTTAATAAGAATGAGAAAAGATAGTACTATATTAACTCCAAAAGAGATAACTGATGGATTATGAGCAATTAATATACGTTGAGAAGATGCAAAAGAAATATTAAAAATAATGGAAGAAAAAGTTAAACATAATATAGAATATAAATGATTAATAATAACAGAAGCAGAAAAAAAAAATCAAGAACAATTAGTGAGTCAAAATAATAATGCATCATGAAGAGGAAAAGAATCTTTGCAAGAAGCAATAAAAACAAAAAGTATTGCTACTCAGTGATGAAGTCCATATCAAGCTAGTCCTATTGAAGAAGCTGATAAATATCCTATTTTAAATGTTCCAAATTCTTTAGATGATGATGGATGAACTTATACTTGATAATTATTATAAAAATGTAATAGTAAGATATAATAAAAAAGATATATATTAAATTAATATATATCTTTTTTAAATAAATATAAAAATTATTATAATACACTATATTAAAATAATAAATAAATTATTTAGTAATTATATCCAAGTATTTATCAAAAGAATATACATTTACTCAATCTATTATAAGTTGATAATTTGTAATACTTTGATTATATAAAATTAGATATTTATCTCAAGGGATATCTGTTTTGTTTAACTTATTTACTTCTTTTTGAATCTCATTTTTATCAGTTTCTGAACTTAAATGAATACAAGTTGAATTATCTTTTATATAAAAGCTGAACTCAAATCTTCAGTTTATTCAATTATATATTTCTTTGTAATTTGATATTAGATAGTTATATATTATATTTTCTATAAGTATATTATCATCCAATTTTTTTCAAGCGAAGCTATTTCTTATTCATATATCAGTAAAATAATATTTAACTTTAGTATTTATTGATTTATCAAGTTTTAGATCATATGAAAAACATCTTTTAATTATTTTTGAGTTAACAGAATAATCTATATAATCCATAAGTGTAATTAAAGATATATCTACATTATCATCTTTTAATAATCTATGTAATTCTCTAATCGAAGAATTATTGTTTATAAGTGATATTTTTGTTAAAGTATAATTATATAAATTTATAGATTTTATAGAATAATTAGTAATTATATCATAAAGAACTACTTTATTTTTTATACTATCTAAAAATAAATTTTTATAGTAATTATTATTAATCAAGTTTATATCAATTAGTGTTCAGAAATTTAAAAGATCACTCAGATTATTAGTATTTTGTTTAATTATAGTATTATAAATTTCCAATTCTTTTAATGATTCTATATGAATATTGTTTCATACTATTATAATTTTGTAAACTTTTTTCTTATATAAGTCTAAAATTAATTTTTTAATATTGTGTATTTTGTTTATATTTTGTAATATTATAATATTACAAAAAGTATATTTATCTATATAAGTATCTAATAATTTAAAAAAATCTTTATCATCTTTTATCTTATTTTCTGAATCTAATTCATCATTGAAATATAAATAATTTTGACTTCATGTTTTTTCTATGAATTCCTTTATTATACTTGTTTTATGTAATCATCTCATTCAAGTAATTATGGAAATTTTATCTTTGTTTAAATTTTCAACAATATCTTTTATTAATTTATTATTATTTTGAAAAATAGGGTAATTTTTAAGATATTCTAAGTTTTTATTAATTAATTCTATCATATATTGATAAATTGTTATATTGTAATTTAACAAGCTCAAAGTATATTGTACTTACTTTTTAGAAAAAAGCAATACGTATATTTAATATAGTCGTTTAAATTTTTGACTAAAAACGAAAATATAATATTATATATATATATAT
>JAQUWS010000005.1:17346-18758 GCA_028692735.1 Candidatus Altimarinota bacterium | reverse complement strand
ATAATTGATAATTACCAGATATCATATAGAGTAAAATCAATTTATTCTATATATAAAAAAATGAAAAAGAAGTGATTTGAAACTATTGATTCTATGTATGATTTATTATGAATGAAAATATTAGTAGAAGATATTCCAACTTGTTATAAAGTCTTATGAATTATTCATAATGAATGGAGTCCATTACCAAATAGATTTAAAGATTATATAGCTTTACCAAAACCAAATTGATATAGAAGTTTGCATACAACAATTATTTGATTTTTAAAAAGTTTTAGACAACAACCAACAGAAATTCAGATAAAGACTTATGAAATGAATGAGTATGCAGATATTTGAGTAGCAGCACATTTTGAATATAAAGAAAAGGGAAGTCAAGAAGCTCAAGATATTGACTGGGTTAAAGAACTAAAAAATTTAACAGAAAGTTTATGAAATAACGATTTTATATCATCACTAAAAATAGATGTTTTTAGAGACAGAATATTTGTTTTTACTCCAAAATGACTCTCTGTAAACCTACCAACTTGATCAACTCCAATTGACTTTGCTTATGCAATACATTCTGAAATATGAAACCATACTATATTAGCAAAAGTAGATGGAAGAATTTATCCTTTAGATAAAGAACTAAGTAATTGAGATGTTGTTCAGATAGTTACGGATAACACAAAAAAACCAAGTCCTTTTTGGTTATCTTTTGTAAAAACAACAAGAGCAAAAGAAAGAATAAGAAGCTTTTTAAAGAGGGAAAATAGAGATATACATCTTGAAAGATGAAAAAGTATATTAAATAAATATTTAGAAAAAATATGATTACCTCTTTTAGACAAGGAATTATCAGTTTTAAGAGTATTAGATGATAGAGAAAATGATTTAGAAGAAAGAAATAGTATAATTGAGCAAGTTTGAAACTTCTCAGTAAATCCTTCATCTATTATAAGAAAGATAATGAAGGTAAAAAATATGATAACTAAAAAAGAAGTAAAAGATGATGTAAAAAATATAATAGATTCAAGTTTAAATGAACAAATAAAAAAAGAAGAAATAATAATATGATGAGAAAAATGAATTGAATACAAAACTTGTAAAAAATGCATACTATGACATATTCCAAACAAGATAGTTTGACATATTAACTCAAAATGAATTATTACAATTCATAACAGAAATTGTCCAATCTTAAATAAAGTTAATAGAGAAAGATTGCTTTCTGCATATAGATTATGAGAGGAGGATACAAATATATTAGTCTCTATATGTTTTGTATTTATGGATAAGTTATGATTATTAAAAGATTTAAGTGAAATCATATATTCTATGTGAATAAATGTAGAAGAAATAAATTCAAAAAAAGTAAATTACAAAAATCAAGAAATTAAACTAAAACTAGAAATTCCAGATTATGATTA
>JAQUWS010000005.1:1772-17246 GCA_028692735.1 Candidatus Altimarinota bacterium | reverse complement strand
AGTTTAGTTTTTTTGTCTTTTAGTTAATTACGCTTTTCTTAATCAAAGTTTTTTAATTACTTCATCAAATCTTTCAGGATCTTTTTTCTTTAAGTAATTAAGCATTTTTCTTCTTTTTGCAACCATCATAATTATTCATCTTCTAGAATGGTTATCTTTTTTATGTTCATTAAGATGATCTTTTAAGTTTTCAATTCTAGCAGTTAGAATTGCAACTTGTACTTCTGCAGATCAAGTATCTCATTTCTTAGTAGCATATTGAGATATAATGTCTTTCTTGGAATTTTTATCAATTGTCATATATGTATTTTAAAAAATTAAAAACTATCATCCGGAAAATACACCAGATTTTTTAGTAGATAAATTATATACAAAACAAAATAAAAATCAAAAAAATATTTTAAAATAGTCATTATTGTTTAACTACAACCTTTTCAACTTTATAATTTGAATAAAGAATCTTTAAAGCACTTGGGATAAAAACAAGAGTTATTGTAGTTCACAAAATCAATCATCAAGCAAAAGATAATGCAAATGCAGTCCAAAAATCATCTGAAAAAGCAAGCACAAAAAGTCATAAAGAAGTTATAGTTGTAGTTAAAAACACAGGTTCTAGTCTTGATTTTACAGAGTTTATAAGTATATCATCCAAACTTGTTAATCACTCATTATGTTCAAGTAATTCGTTGAATCTGTTTACAAGATATATTATGTGTGCAAGTCATACTCAGATAAGTCAAAAAAATCAAATTCAAACCATCATACTAACAGCTTTTCAGCTTGCAATTAAGAAAAATAAGGCTCAAGTTAAAAACAAAGGAATAGTTCACATCAAAGTCAATGATTGTTTAAAATTTCAAAAATTAAAGACAAATATAGCAAACATAAGTATAAATCAAACTAAAAATGATAATCATAAATCTTTTCAAGACTGTGTCATATCTTTAATATCAGCTCAATAAATTATTTTAACTCAATTAAATGATTTTCAAATTTCATTAACTTTTTCTTGTACAGTTCAAAGCGATAAATCTGGAGATTTATTAGCTTCAACTTTAAGTACTAAATCTCAATCAAGATGTTGAAAACTTTTTATTTGAGGATTTAGATTCATTTCTTTCACTACATCTGAAAAATATATACTTGTTCAAGGAATCATCAAATCAGAAAAATTTATATTTTTTCAGTTATCATAATCATAGTTTATAAATCATTTTACAGGTATTACATCTTTTCAAAAATCATTCAAACTTGTTATTGATATCCCATTTCACTTAAAATCAGTTAGATAGTTAGAATCAGTTCATTTTTGGTTTATTCAGTATAAAAAAGCATTTAATTCAGATACAGATAAATTAAGTTGAGAAATTTTATCCAAATCATATATGACTTTTATTTTTCAGTTTGTATATTCTAAACTACTACTCCATCAATATGTACCATTAATCTTTTTTAATTTTGGAAGCATTTTTTCATATTCTCAAGCAAGTATACTTAATTCAGAATTTTCATTTACACTTCATGAAATACTTAAATTAAAAGTTATATCCTTTCAAGAACTAAGTCAGTTTTTTTGAATAAATACAGAATAATCTTTTAAGTTATTTTTTAAAAGAGCATCTTTTTCTATTTTAGAATCAAGAAAATCTTTTAATTCAGGATAAATATTTACAGCATTGTCTTTGCTATCTCTTTCTTCAGTTCATGTCAATACTACATTTATTTCTGCTAAATCTGGATTAAAACTTGTATTATATAAAGTGTTATCAAGAGGGGACATAGAGTAAAGTACTCAAAGACTCAATTCTGTATTTTTTACAATTCAAGTATGATTTTTGTTAAAAAATTCATTTACATACTCATAAATTTTAGAAGTTAATTTCTGGTTTTTATCTATATTAACATCCGTATTATAATTTATATTTATATAAATATTATCTTTATCAGTAAGTGGCATAAAATCAACTGTACCAAATTTGCTAAACAAAAAAATTACAAACAAAAACAATGAGTAAAAAAATATAATAAAAAATTTAGGAAATTTTAAGATTTTTCTATAAACACTATCAAATTTTCACTCAAATCTTGAGAAAAAATGCTCTATACTAAACTTATTATTTCTTTTTTTAGGCTCAACAATTTTCATGTATGATAATACCAAAGGAAGAAATAAAAAGGCAACAACAATAGAAAAAACTAGAGTTAATGTTACAGTAGTTGGTAGAAATTTTATAAACTCTCATATTTTTCAAGATAATACAAATCAAAGAGGAAAAAATACAGCAATAGTAACCATATTACCAATTAAAAGTGGTTTCCAATAAATTTTTAAAGAATGAAAAAGTGCATCATATTTTCACATCTTTTTTCTAATTCAGTCTTGAAAACCTTGAGCAATTACGATAAGATTGTCAACCATTATTCATAAACTCAGATTCAAAGCTCAACTTACAATAGTATTGAAAGTATATCAATAAGATTTCAAAAGAAAAAATGTAAGTAAATATACAAAAGGGAAAGTTATCGCAATAGATATTGCTCATCTAACTCATAAAAATATTGTAGCAACAATCATAATTAATATGGAAGTATCCCTAAATCAGTCAATAAAAGCATTATAAGTCTTGCTTATTTCTATTTCTTGAGAATAAATTTCTTTTGCCTCAACTCATTTTTCTTTGAACCAAGTTTCATTATTTTTTAGATAATCTTTAATTCAGTTAATAACATTAAGTATATCTGATCAAGGAACCTTATAAACCATAAATTTTATAGCGTTTTCTCAGTTTATGTAAGATAATCTTTGATAAAAAGGATGTGTAACATTTACAGATGCTATATCTTGAAGTCTAAGTGTATTTCAATTCAAATTTATTATACTAACATTTCATAAAAATTCTTCAAAGTTCTTCAATTTCTCATCAAGTGAAGCTCACTCATTACTATAAGTTCTAACTTCAAATGAATAAAGATTTCAATTCAAAGTTTTTTTATCAATAGGATTTTGTGATACATTTTGTCATATTAGTCAGATTATTGTGGGTAATCTTAAATTATATTTTTTAAGTTTCTCATAATCAAATTGAACTTCAACTTGAGAAGTATATGCTCAAACAATTATTACTTTATCTACTCAAGATATTTTTTTAAGATTATCTTCTATATTTTTTACTTTATCATACAAAGTAGATGGATAAAAAGGTCATGTAACAGAAAATGAATAAATAGGAATATCTTTTGGATCAGTCTTTGTAACTAATACATCCTTTACTCAACTAGGCATATTTGATTTCGCTTCATCAATAGCTGATTTTAAATCACTATAAGCAGTTCATTTATCAGTTCACCTTTCAAACTCTAAGTTTATAACTCATACATTATTTGAACTGATTGATGAAAAAGTATACAAGTTTTTAACAGAAGATATCTTTTCTTCGATTTTTTGAATTACTTGCTTTTCTATAGTTTCTGCATCAGCTCAAGGATATGTAGCAGTTATATTAAAAAATGGTAAGTTTACTTCAGGCATAGCTTCTTTAGATAAATTCAAGAAACTAAAAATTCATATTCCTGATAATAAAATCATCATGACAAGCAAAAAAGGTCTGTATGCTTTAAAATATTTCTCAAACATAATATATTTTTATAGAGTTAATAATTACTTACAAATAGTATCTCAAAGATTTAATCAATTTCTTATTTCCACATAATTTGATTTAAGTTCTCATAAAGTTATTACTTGTTTTGTGATTTCTCAAGTTTTAGATTTTAACTTCACAACAGAATTACTTATAGTATTAGAAACATAATCCAAAGGAACATATATCTTGTTTCAAGTATCTACCTTATTTTTTGATACAGTTTTTACATCTAAAATTTTTCATTCTTGGACAATATCAGTGATATTTACAGGATTTCAAGATTCAAATATTGAATCAGATGTCTCATAAATATAATTTTGAGTTACGCTATCTTGATAAGGTAATTGATTTATTATTTTTGTAGTATAAGTTTTATTACCAAAATCAAAAGTAATATCAATTGGTAAACTTAAATTATAAGAAGAATATACTTGTAATTTCAAACTAGATTCATTAGGTAATATTTGGCAAAGTAAAGTATTAGATCAAACTTTATTTGAAACTGAACTAGATTTTTCTTTTATAGTTCAATCAACTCATGCATATATTTCTTGAGGGTTTAAATTTATATTTATAGTATTTAAACTAGCTTTTAGTTGTGAGATCTGGTTATTTAGCTGGTTTAATTGAATTTGCTCTTGTGATTTAAGCGACTCAATTTGAGAAGATAGATTTGTTAAATTTGTTTTTAATGTCTCAATTTGACTTTGAGTCTGATTTTTTTGTAAATCAACAGATGTGGTATAAGTTCATAATTTATTAGATTTTATATTAGCTATATTTGTTACTAGATTTTCTCTGTTATTTTCAGCACTTGAGATTTGTATATCTAAATTCAATAACTGAGAGTCATAACTATTACTAACAGTTTCAATACTTTTTGATATGGTTTCAATTCATCATTTTGCACTAAGTGATCAAGATTCAAACTGCATAAATAAAGAATAATAATTATTTATAGTAGTTTCAGTAAAACTAGAAGAACTAACAGAATTTTTCATAACATCCTTAGCATCTACAGCCATACTATCAATGTCCTGCAATAAACTAGCAATTTCATCATTTGATAAAGTATCAAAAATTTTATCTTTATCATTTATAGAATGCCACTGAGCTATTACATTGTTTTTTAAAGATACATTTTTTGCAGATAAATACATTTCAAATGAATCATTTTTATCCTTATTTTTATCTGTAATTCAAAAAATTTCATCAAATTGCAACAATACATTTGATATAAGTGATTTAATTTGTGTTCTTGTATTTTTTAGACTTAAATTCAATTTTTCCACATCTGCTGTCTTAGAATTTTGTAGTTTTACTTTTAAGTCATTAAGTTTTGTTAGTTGAGTATTTACACTATTAAGCTGATTTTGTAGTGAATTAAGTTGATTATCTATATCTGAAACTCAAAAATCTTTTTGTTCATTTATTTTACTATAAGAATCATTTAATATTGATAACTGAGTTTCTAAGTTTGATTTTTGTGTATTTAAAGAATTAAACTGAGTAGAAAAATTATCTTTAGTAGATGTAATAATATTCTCTGTATTTGCAATCTGAGAATTTATCATATTACTTTGATTAACAAGATTTTGTATGTTTGGATCTGTGTAATCAGGCTTTATTTTTGCTATTAGAGTTCAAGCTGTAACTTTCTTTCATTTTTCACAATCTAAGTATTCTATATTTCATCAATTAGTAGAAAGAATATTCTTTATGTTTTCACTAACAACTTTTGCTTTTAAATCAAGAATTTGTCCTCAAGATGTTCAAATAGTATATGGGGTATTACAAGATTGAAGATTATCTGTATCTCAAGAGGTAGAGTTATTTTCATTATTATTAAAGAAACAAGAACTTAATAATAAAAACACAAAAACTCATAAAAAAATATATATTTTCTTTTTCATATTAGTTTGCATAAAGGATAGTATAAAAAAAGTATAAAAAAACATACTTATTTATATAGTATACTTTTTTATACTTTAAAAGTCAAATTTTTAACACTTTTTACATATTATTTTTTATGAATTCAAATAAAAAGTTTATATTATCATTTTTTATAAATCAAATTCATTCATTGGATTTTCAAATTGCTATCAAATTATCTCAGATTTCAATTCATAATTCTTTTCTTACAATACTAGGAATAACAAATTGATTTTTTGTTCATATTTTTATCTCTCATATCTCATCAATTGAATCAAAATTTTTTATCATATCATTTAAAATCATTTCTTTTTTCCCTTTAGATAAATCTTTTGCTCATAATCAAAAAGCTTTTTTGCTAATTATAAACAACATATAACTAAATCATGCTTTTATATTTAAATCATTTCTACTTTCTTTTGGAATTATTATTTGTCATTTTGGTCATACAGTAGTGACTCCATATATTTTTAGGTTTAGATTTTTAGACATTATATTATGAGAAAAATATTAAATTAAAACTATTATAAAGAAAAAATAAAAAAGTTAAAAGAATAATGAGTTGACATATTAAAAATTTATTTATTTACTCAAAAATCAATCCCTCATCAAGTGTTTTTATAATTATCAATTCAGAAATCAATTTTTCATGATTGTTTAATTGTTTCATAAGGAGATGATCATAAATTAAAAGGATCTCAAAAAATTCAATCAGGACTACTTGTTCAGATATTTGAGTTACTACTTGATGATGAACTAGATGAATTATATATTTCATCTATACTTTTTGATGAATCAGTTGAGTTTATGTAACCCTTTAATTCATCGGGAATTGAATCTTCATCATATATTAAATTTAATTTATTTAAAACATCACTTCATGAACTAGGAACTACAACATAAGTATTTTTTACAATAGCATTTTCATTTAGTTTTAAAGTTGTTAATATCTGTTTATTATAGGCATTTAAAAAACTATAATAGGCTAGAAATCTGTTACAAAATAAATCATAAGTATAAATTAACTGAATTTTTTTCTTTATTTCTAAATAATCATCTATATTTTTATTTAGTCAATTAGGATTATATCATTTGAAATTTGTGCTCATATTTGACTTAACATTAGTTACAGACTCATTTAAAGCATCAAGATAAGTTTCCATATTTTGAATTTGCATGGATAGATTTTTTGCATTTGCATATCAAACTTTATATCTAATTTTAAATTGGTTTATTAAACTATCAAAAGCATCTTGCCTACTATCTCAAGAACTAAGATAAGACTTCAAATCAATTTTTAAAATATTTATATAGTCCCTAATCGCTAATAAGTTTTTTGTAATAAGTACATTTTGAGTTTTTGAAGTATCAGAACCAATAGTTGAGATAGAAATTAATTCATTATATAATGAGTTATCATTACTTGAAGTATTTCATTCATAAAACTTAGTTCATATGTTTATACTTAAAGCAACTCATATTTCACTTAATCAATAATTATCTATAGATGTAAAGTTTTCAGAATTATCTTTAGTTTTATCTCATCAAAAAATCCACCAAGCATTTATAGCTTGAGTTCATAAGTTAAAAATAATTAAGAAAATTAAAGTTAATATTGTAATTTTTTTAAATGACTTTATAATAAATATATTCATAAACGATTAAATATTTAGTATATATTTATTATTTTAACACAAGATTTGATATGAGTAAAATTTTTAAATGACTTTTGGTGATTTTTTTTACAATTATAGTTCCATTAACTATTTTTTGAGATGTTTTTGCCTCAAATAGTGTAAATATAATAACTAGAAGTGAATGGTGAGCTGATGAAAGTTATAGATATAAGGATAGTTCATCATGGAAAGATTATTTTGATAATCTAGCTACATGAAATGTGACAGAAGAAACTGATGCAGAAAAAAAAGCAAGAGAGAAAACTTCATCAATTAATAATTATTTATCAACTAAATATAAGGAAGAAAATACATTATTAGAAACAATAACAAAAGAGAATTGACATGAATTAGTATGGCCAATACAAAAATCAAATTACGTAAAATCTATAATAGTTCATCATACTGATACGAGTTCAAATAGTTCATTGGATGCTATTCGTTCAATTTATCAGTATCATGCATTAACAAAATGATGGTGAGATATCTGATATAATTATTTAATTTGATATGATTGAGAAATATTTGAGTGAAGATCTTGATGAGATTATGTAGTATGAGCTCATACTTTACGGAATAATCGTTCAAGTGTATGAATAGCAGTTATTTGAAAATATAGTGATGACGAAATTACAGATAAACAATATGAATCGTTAAAGAAACTTGTAACTTATTTATCTGAAAAATACTGAATAGATACAACTAAACAAGCTACTTATCATAGAGATTGTAATTCAAAAACATGTAGTTTTTATATAGAAGATTTAAAAAATGATGCAATAGTATGACATAGAGATGCCTGATTAACAAGTTGTCCTTGAAATAAATTGTATACTCAACTTCAAAAATTAAAGAAAGAAGTTTGAAAACTTACATCATGATTTACATATATTAAAAACAAGTCTCTTACAGTAGCAACAACAAAAGATGATTGATTAAGTGCAAAATTAGATAAACTAAGTGAGCATAATTTACTTACCTTACTTGCAGCAATAGATTATAAAATAGATAAAACAAGTAATACTACTAATTTAAAGAAACTTAGAACAATTGTATATCTAAAAATACAAAAATTACAAAAGAGTTCATCAACTCAATTAGCAACAAAAAATAGTTTTGATAAAACAAATTATATAAGTATAAAATTATCATATCCAGATGACAATAAGATAACAATAACTAAATGAAAAAATAAATATGATATAAAAGTATCATCAGGTAAATTATTAGTAAATAATAAAGTTACATTAGATATAGTAAATATTAAATCATTAAATTGATCATATCTTGAGATAAGTTCATGGATAAGAACTCCTGAATGGGATACAGAGAAAAAACACAATGATAACAAATTTAAATGAGAATTAATTTTGTCTGTAAAAAATTGAAAATTACTTGTAGTTAACAATGTCCTATTATCAGATTACTTAAAAGGTTTATGAGAGGTAAGTGATTGAGATAATGAAGAAAAAATAAAAACTATAATAATTGCAGCAAGAACTTATGCAAGATGGTATATGACAAAAGCTATTAAGTTTCCATGAGAATCTTATGAGTGATCAGATAATCCTGATGAATTTCAAAGATATTTATGATATTCTCTAGAATTAAGAAGTCCAAAAATTGCAAAAATAGTTGATGAAACAGAAAATCAAGTTATTACATATAATTGAGATATAGTAAAACCATGGTATTTTTCACAAAGTGATTGAAAAACAATTAGTTATAAAGATTACTGTAAACAAAATAGTGCAAACTGTAAAATTATAAATTATCCATATCTTACAAGTGTTTTTGATCCATGATCAGTATGAAAAACAAAACTATGACATGGAGTTGGTATTTCATGAGCTTGAGCAACGTACCTTGCTTCAAAATGATGGACAGAAGAAATGATAGTAAAATATTATTTGAAATGAGTAAATGTTAAAGCAATGTAAAAATAATATAATTACACAAAAATCAAACAAATACATTGATCATATATAAAAACTTATATTTTTGATATAGTGCACTATATCAAAAATATAAGTTTTTATATATGTCTACAATCAATATAAATATATAAAAAATTTTTCTAGGCTATTTTTCCTAAAAAAATATAAACTTGACAAATAAAAAATATTTGTATAATTTAAAATTGTAAAACAAAATAAAAAACATAAATCAAAACAAAAATCATATTATTATTCAAAAAAATATCATATTAAAATCTAATTATATAAATATGAAAAGATTAAAGAACTTTAAGTTATATTCAGTAATAACATTTTTTTTGTTATTATCTATATGGGGATATAAATTATTGGCTGTGGATTCATTAAGTTTAACATATACTAGTATTGATGATTCGGTCACAGCTTGAACATCAGTTTCTACTATTTCATCAACAGATATAACATGAGTTGTTACATACTCTTTATCTTGTTCTACTCCATGAACTGATGATAGTGCTTTTAGTATTTGATGAGCTTGAGATGATGAGTTGATTATCTGAGTTGACCCAGATGCTTCTACAAAAAGTCAATATGATATATGTGTAAAAGCAACTGATGACAATTGAGATTACGAGCAAAACTTTACACTTAGTGTTATTGATAAAACAAGTCCAGAATTTAATTCTATTACTGTTACTTCAAATAACTCAAAATCATGAAGTTTTGCAAAGGTTTGAGATACTTTAACATTTTCAGTAAACCTATTAAACAATGATACTAGTTGAGTATGAAATAACTTAGAATTTGATTTATGAACAGAAACTTGATTTATCCTTAACTATAATCAAGATTCATCATATACTAGTTCAAAAACTCAAACATATACTATTTTAGCATGACAAAGTTGAAGCATAGATGTAAAAAGTTTAACTTTCAATGATGATAGTTGAAATTCTATTAACTGATTTTCTTTACCATATACACTTTCAGATAATATTATAGTTGATACAACAAAACCAAACATAACTTTCAATAATGATACAACATGAAATCCTACATTAAGTGAAAGTATAAGTATTGAAGCAATTGATGATTATTTAAATGAATCAACTTTATATTATGGTTTTTCAGATGATTCAACTTGTGACCAAACAGATACATATAACAACTTTTATAATTCAACAGAAACATTTTATATTTCAGATAAAACCTATAATTGAAAATATATTTGTGCAAAGGCTGAAGATTATGCATGAAATATAAATTATATGATTTCTGCTTATCCTATAAATATAGTTACAAAGATTATTACAATTTCAAATGATAATGTAAATGAAAATACTTCAACATGAACAGTAATATGAACTTTTGATACAGCAAACTCAACATGAACTACTTTTACTTATACATTTGTTGTTTGAACTTGAAGTAATGATAATAATTCATTTATAATAAATTGAAACGAATTACAAACAAATTTTGCTCCAAATTATGAAGCTGATAGTAGTTATTCTATCAGAGTACAAAGTCAGGATGAAAATGGTGATTTAGTTGAAACAGAGTTTACAATTCATATAAATGATGTTAATGAACCAATAACAGATTTTGTAATGAATGGATGACTATTAGATGAAAACACATGAACTTGAACTGAAGCTTGAGACTTTCACGTATTTGATGAAGATATCTGAGATACATATACATACACTTTTGTATCATGATCTTGATGAGAAGATAATTCAAGTTTTACTATAAGTTGAGCTACAATTATTACAAATTTTGATCCAGATTATGAAACAAAAGATGTTTATAATGTATTAATTTGATGTACAGATGCTTGATGAAACTACTTTGAAAAAAGTTTTACGGTTGATGTTTATGATAATGCAGAAGCTCCAACAGATATAAGTATAACAAATACAAACATAGATGAAAATATGTGAGTTTGAATTCCTGTATGAGATTTTAGTAGTACTGATGATGATATCTGAGAAACTTTTACATATAGTTTAGTTTCTTGAACTTGAGATAATGACAATTCTTTATTTGATATAAGTTGAGCAACTTTAGTTACAAATGCAAACTTAAATTATGAAAGTGATTCATCATATAGTATAAGAGTAAGAACAACTGATTATGCAGGACTATACTTTGAAAAAGAATTTACAATAACACTTAATAATGTTTCAGAGGCTCCAACAGATATAAATTTAAGCAATAGTTCAATTAATGAAAATGTTTGAATTTGATATACAATATGAGCTTTAACTAGTATTGATGAAGATGTATGAGATACATTTACATATAATTTAGTATCTTGAACTTGAGATGATGATAATTGAAATTTTAACATAATTTGAGATGATTTAGTAACAGCAATTAATCCAAACTTTGAGGTAAAATCATCATATAAAATAAGAGTAAGTACTACAGATTCAAATTGACAGACTTTTGAAAAAGAATTTACAATAACTATAAACGATGTGAATGAAGCAGGAGAGGACATAACAATAACAACTAATTCATTTGATGAAAATATGTTAACTTGATCAATTGTTTGAGATTTTATAACTGTTGACCAAGATACTTCTGATACATATACATATTCACTTATAACTTGAACTTGAAGTGATGATAATGCTCTATTTAGTATAAGTTGAGCAACTTTGATTACAGAATTTACTGCAGATTATGAGACAAAAGACAATTATACAATTTTAGTGAAGAGTGTTGATGGGGGATGATTTGAAGTAGAAAAACAGATAACAATAAATGTAAATGATGTAAATAATGCACCAACTGATGTTACTTTAAGTTGATCAACAATTTTTGAAAATTCTTTCATTTGAACATTTGTAGGAACTCTTATCTGAACTGATGACTGAGAAAATAATTGAATTTTATCATATTCTTTATCTTGTACAACTCCATGAACTGATGATTCAAAATTTATGATAGATTGAGATGAACTAAAAACAGTATGAGCAATAAATTATGAAACTTGAAATCCTTTTGAAGTATGTATTCAAGTAAGCGATTGAACTTTAACTTTTGATAAAAATATAAATATAGATGTTACAGATATCAATGAATCTCCTTATGATTTTAAATTTACTCAAAATCTTTTTGATGAAAATACACCAACATGATTTTTAGTTTGAGATCTAAGTAGTATGGATGAAGATCTTTGAGATACTCTAACTTATAGTTTTTGAACTTGAGTGGGAAGTACTGATAATTGAAGTTTTATACTTAGCTGATCTCAATTATTCTCAAATTTCGTATGAGATTATGAAACAAAAAATATATATAATGTAAAATTTAAAGTTACAGATAACTGATGAATATCTTCGGAATTACCAACAACAATATTGTTAAGTAATATAAACGAAATACCAACAGATGTTACTTTAAGTAAAAGTGATATAGATGAAAATATTTGAACTTGAGCATTGGTATGAAATTTTACTACAATAGATCAAGACTTATGAGATAATCATATTTATACATTAGAAACTTGAATTTGAGATGATGATAATACTGCCTTCAATATAGTTTGAAATGCACTAGTTACAAACTTTGTATGAGATTATGAAACAAAAGATACTTATAATGTAAGAATAAGAAGTACAGATTGAGCTTGATTATATACAGAAAGAGAATTTAATATAACAATAAATGATGTAGTTGATTACTTAGTTGATTTTACTCTAAGTTGAAGTATTTTAGATGAAAATTCTTGAACTTGAGTTGTTGTATGAGATTTTAATTCTTCAAGTGTTAACTCTTGAGCAACTTATACTTATACACTAGTAGCTTGAACTTGAAGTGCTGATAACTCAAGTTTTAGTATAAGTGGAGCAACTCTAATTGCAGAATTTGACTGAGATTATGAAATAAAAGATAGTTATAGTATAAGAGTTAGAAGTGTTGATAACTTATCAGTAACTACAGAAAAAGAATTTACTATAAATATATTAAATGAAAACGAATGAGCAACAAACATAACTTTATCAAATAATAGTATTTATGAAGAATCAACTTGAATAAAATTTATATGAAATCTAAATTCAAATGATCCTGACTTAAATGACTCTTATAATTATGAATTAATAACATGAATTTGAAGTGATGACAATGATTTATTTATGATTGTATGAAATTCTCTACTAGCAGATTTTATTCCTGATTATGAGACAAAAGATACATACAATATCAGAGTTAGATGAACTGATTCTCAATGACTTGCTTACGAAAAAACATTTATAATTTATGTTAATGATGTTCTAGAAAATCCAACTGATATAACTTTAACTTCAAATACAATAGATGAATGAAGTTTATCATGAAGTATCATATGAGATTTTGGTACAACTTGAACAAACTCTTGAGCAACATATACATATACATTTAGTTGAACTTGAGCAAATGACAATACTTTATTCGTATTAAGTTGAACAACTCTTATAACTGATTTTGTTTCAAATTATGAAACTCAAAATACATATAATGTTATAGTAACAGCAACTGATAATTACTGATATATATTTGAAAAATGATTTACTATTTATGTAAATAATTTAAATGAAAACCCTAGTGATATTGACTTAGATAACAATACATTACTAGAGAATACACAAACTTGAACTATAGTTTGAAATATGCAAACTACAGATGAAGATAATTGAGATACTTACATATATAGTTTAGTAAGTTGAACTTGAAGTGATGACAATGCAAGCTTTTCTATAAGCTGATCAACTTTGATATCAGATATGATTCCAGATTATGAAACACAAAATATATATTATGTAAGAATAAAAAGTAGTGATAATTGAGGATTATACACTGAAAAAGAATTCATTATAAATATACTTAATGAAAATAATATTCCAACAGATATAACATTAAGTTGAAGTACAATAGATGAAAATCAAGTAATTTGAACATATATTTGAGATGTTACATGAACTGATGATTGAGAAGATAATTGAAACTTATCATTTTCTATGAACTGTCTTATGAAATGAGTAGATGATGATAGCTTTGTTCTTTCTTGAACAACTCTTTATAGTAATCAAGTATTTAACTATGAAGCAAAAGATTCATACAATATATGTATAAGAGCAAATGATTGAACAAACAATTTTGATAAAAATTTTGTAATTAGTGTAAATAATTTACCAGAAAATCCAACAGACATAACACTAAGTTGAAGTACATTAGATGAAAATTTACCAGTTTGAAGTATAGTTTGAGACTTAGAAACAATCTGAACAAATACATGAGTTACATACACTTATACTTTAGTTGCTTGAACTTGAAGTGATAATAATGCAAGTTTTTCAATAACTTGATCAACTTTAATCGCAGAATTTACAGCAAATTATGAAACAAAAAATAGTTATAGTATAAGAATAAAAAGTATAGATAACCTATGATCAGAAGTTGAAAGTATGTTAACAGTTTTGATAAGTAATGTAAACGAATCACCTATTTCTTTTGATATAAATAATTCATCAATAAATGAGAATTTACCAGTATGAAGTACAATTTGAGACTTTACAACTACAGATATAGATTCTTGAGATACACACACTTATAGTTTAGTAAGTTGAACTTGAAGTGATGACAATGCAAGTTTTAGTATAAGTTGATCTACATTAGTAGCAGAAATAAGTGCAGATTATGAAACAAAAAATAGTTATACTATACTTGTAAGAAGTACAGATAATGGGGGGCTTTACACTGAAAAAGTGTTTACAATAGCAATAAATGATGTAAGTGAATGATCATCAAATAATGCACCAACAGATATAACATTGAGTTGAAGTTCAATAAATGAGAATTTACCAGTATGAAGTAGTATTTGAGACTTTACAACAACAGATATAGATTCATGAGATACACACACTTATAGTTTAGTAAGCTGAACTTGAAGTGATGACAATGCAAGTTTTAGTATAAGTTGATCTACATTAGTAGCAGAAATAAGTGCAGATTATGAAACAAAAAATAGTTATAGCGTACTTGTAAGAAGTACAGATGCTGGATGACTTTATACAGAAAAAGTGTTTACAATAGCAATAAATAATGTAAGTGAATGATCATCAAATAATGCACCAACAGATATAACATTGAGTTGAAGTTCAATAAATGAAAATTTACCAGTATGAAGTAGTATTTGAGACTTTACAACAACAGATATAGATTCATGAGATACACACACTTATAGTTTAGTAAGCTGAACTTGAAGTGATGACAATGCAAGTTTTAGTATAAGTTGAT
>JAQUWS010000005.1:0-1672 GCA_028692735.1 Candidatus Altimarinota bacterium | reverse complement strand
TTTACAATAACTATAAAAAATATAACTTGATATAAATTAGTTTGAACATCAATTGATGAAAATAGTCCTACATGAACAATTGCTGCAACTATGGTCGCAAATGATCCAAGTGAAACTTATTCATACTTTTTTACAACAATGCCATGATTACAACTTGATAATAACATGTTTACATTGTCATGAAATACATTATTAACAAACTTTGTTCCAAATTATGAAACTAAATCATCATACTACATTATGTTAGATTGAGTAAATAATTTATGATTTTATCTTGATGTTTCACAAACAATTTCGATAAATGACACTAACGAACAACCAACAGACGTAAGTCTAGATAACAATTCAATTTATGAAAATATGTGAACTTGAACTATAGTATGAGCTTTATCAACAATAGATCAAGATACAGGGGATACTTATACATATACTTTGGTAAGTTGAACTTGAAGTGATGATAATTCAAGCTTTTCTATAAATTGAGCAAATATCATAGCTGATTTTAGTGCAGATTATGAAACAAAAACAAGTTATACTGTTAGAGTAAGAAGTACAGATAATTGAGGATTATATACAGAAAAAGAGTTTATTATAAATATAATTGATGTAAATGAATGAGTTTCTAATATAACATTAAGTTGAAGTTCTTTAGATGAAAATACATTATCTTGAACAACTATATGAACATTAGATACAATTTCATCAAATACATGAGCAACTTTTACATATAGTTTAGTAAGTTGAACTTGAAGTGATGACAATGCAAGTTTTTCAATAAGTTGAAGTACATTGATTTCAGAAATAGTACCAAACTATGAATCAAAAAATAGTTATACTATAAGAATCAGAAGTGTCGATAATTTATGAGTAATAACTGAAATCATATTTATAATATATATAAACAATATAAATGAACAACCAACTGATATTTCAATAAATAATAACAATATAAATGAAAACTTAAGTGCATGAACTATTGTTTGATCTTTATCAACAACAGACGAGGATACAGGGAATACTTATACATATACTTTGGTAAGTTGAACTTGAAGTGATAATAATTCAATTTTTAGTATAAATTGAACAAATTTAGTAGCAAACTTTACATGAGATTATGAAACAAAAACAAGTTATATAGTGAGAGTAAGAAGTACTGATAATTGATGATCTTACACAGAAAAACAAATAACAATTTATATAAATGATGTGACTGAAACTTCAAGATCAAGTGGTTGATGATCATCAGTAGTATCAAAAGATAAATGTACATCTTGAGACTATTCTCCAAGTTATTATGATAATAGTTGTTGAACTAAACCTAAAACTACATGAACTTGAGCAACAATTACAAACACATATACATCCACTTGAACTATAGTTTCATCAACTTGATGAACAATAAAAATGGATTCTTCAAAAATTAGTCAAATAATTGATAATACATTTAAAGTGATTACATATGAACCAACAACTTGAGAAAAATACACTATTCAAAGGACAAAGAGTTGAACTTATATAGTTGAAAATAGTGATTGAAAATATATTAACAAAGTATTTGTTACTATTGATGATGTAAAGAATACAATAAAAGGTACAAATGGTACAAGTGCAGATGTAGTAGATTTTGATAACTCATTTAAACCTGTTGTTTATGTAAATAGTTTTGATGAAA
>JAQUWS010000094.1 GCA_028692735.1 Candidatus Altimarinota bacterium | reverse complement strand
ATAACTTACATCCAAAACAAATGGATTTAAATCACATCTTTTATTATCAATACTCGTCCATCATAGACTTAGTATATCATCTCATTCTTTTGGAACATAATCTGAAAACCTTACTTCTCATTCTATGGCTCAAATTTCTCATAAATAAAACTTTTTTACAAACTGATAATCATCTTTATTTTCTAAATAATAATCTTTAGAATTAAAATTTATTTTTTCTTTCACTCATATATCTTTATCCTTTATGTTTGTATCAGTAATATAATTTTCACTATAATAAAGAGTTTCCTCATTTTTTGGAATATATAAAAAAGACTTATCAGTAAATACAATTTTTATATACTGTAAGCCATTTTTTGTTATATACTCCGCCATAGCTTTCACATTTTTTTCTGTTCATTTTATATTTACAGTAAAAAAATTATTTTTTCAAAGCATTTTAACTTTCTTATATAATTGTTCAATTTTCATATGATTTTATTGAGTAAATAAATTTACCTCTAATATAGCTATTTTTTATAAAAAATCAATTATTAAAATCTTACAAAAACATATTAAAAAAATAACCTAAAATAATCATGAAAAATCAAATCACTCAAAAATAAATCAACAACAATTGAATTTTCATAACTTTTTTTAAAATAAGAAATTCTGGCAAAGATAAACCTACAACCGCCATCATAAAAGCAAGTCCAGTTCAAAGTGGAACTCACTTAACTATCAAAGCTTGAATTATAGGAATTATACTAGTCGAATTTGCATACATAGGAATTCATATCAATACAGCCATAGGAACAGCAAAAATATTATCTTTTGTTATGTATTTTTCAAAAAATCAAGTTGGCACAAACCCGTGAATTAAAGCTCAAATTCCAACTCATAATAAAACATACGGCAAAACTTTTTTTGTTATAGAAAATCATTCCTTTGATGATTCCTGCCAAACTTGTTTCCACGTTTTTTTTACTTCTACTATCTCAGAATTATTCACATTTATATTAAAAACAAAATCCTCAACATACTTTTCAAGTTTCATTTTTCACAAAACAACTCATCATATAACACCCAAAATTATTCATGAAAACATATAAATAAAAGTAATTTTCAATCAAAAAATTCAGATAAACATAGCTATAGCAACCTCATTAACCAATGGAGAAGTAATCAAAAAAGAAAAAGTAACTCATAAAGGAATTCATCATTTTAAAAATCATATAAAAAGAGGAATAGAACTACAACTACAAAAAGGAGTAATTGCTCAGAAAAAAGAAGCTAAAAAATACTCAAATCAATAAAATTTTTTACTTTCCAAAAAATTTCTTATTTTTCATACAGGAAAAATAACATTTATAAAACTCATAACTTGAGTTATAAACAAAAGTAAGATAAGTATTTTTATAGTATCATAAATAAAAAAATTTATACTTTGTATCAAATGTTGATCTTTTATAAACCATAATAAATTATAAGTTATATAATCAGATACCAACTGTATAGGATAAAATAAACTCATAATATTTTATTATTTATATTGATTTAATATGTTAACTATATCATCAACCTCATTAACCTTACCATAACTAACAACTTTTTCATCAATAACAAGTCATGGAGTTGAAACAATCCCATATTGCATAATATCAGAAATATCAGTAACTTTAGTTACTTTTGCATCTATTCAACAATTAGTTAAAGCTGTTTTTACATTATTTTCAAGTCTTAAACAATTTGGACATCACATCCCAAGAATTTTTATTTCCATAATTTAATAATTTAATTTTTAAAAAGTAAATTTATATTCGATTTTATTTTGTTATACATATCTTCATCAATTGAATAAAAAACCTTAGTTCAATCTTTTCTAGATTTCAAAATTCAAGCTCTTTTAAGAATAGATACATGATGAGAAACCATATTTTGTTTTATATTCAATTTTTTGATAATCTCACAAATACATAATTCTTTTTCTTTTTCAAGCATAATAAATATATTTAGCTTATTAGATTCTCAAAGCAAATTAAAAGTTTCTAAAACCAATTCTATATCCATATTTTCTTTAATAAAAATATACTTATATCTAAGTATCTAGATACTTAGATATAAGTATATTAAATAAATTATTTTGTCAATAAAAAAAGTTATAACAAAAATTTGTTATAACTTTTTTTATTAAGGTATTAATCAAAATGCCTGCAATATAACATAACCCCCCAATAAAAGCATAAGTCATCAGACCCACAAATGAATTGTCTCAATCTTATCATCTCTATATAACTCAAGTTCTTCAATACTCTTCTTTCAAAAAGCAACAATAAAAGTTATAATAAGCATAGGAAGAATAAAAAACAAATTATAAATAAACAAATAAAGATATCCCCAATTATCTATACTCTTATTTTCTGATGATAAATATCATAAAATAACAAGATAAGGTCCTGAAGTACAAGGTAATAAAAACAAACTAACCAAAAATCAAACTAAAAAAGCTCACATAGGAGATGTTACTGAATTCAATAATTTTCTCATATTTTTTCTCCAAGAAAAAGGAACTTCCATTACAAACCATTTACCATACCAAAAATAATCTTTTAAATTCGCAAGTCATACTATAATTCACAAAATTCAAACTCATAATTTAAAATAAAAAACCGAAGAAAAATTTCACAAAGCAGAATAAATTCACAATCACATCA
>JAQUWS010000093.1 GCA_028692735.1 Candidatus Altimarinota bacterium | reverse complement strand
ATGTAAGTTGAGTTTCAAAACTTGTTGATTATGCTCCTTGGTGGATAATAGTTTTGATATCAGTTTCTTTATGATTATGAACTATGGTTTGACGGAAAAGAATTGTTGTAACAATTTGAGAAAAAATTGGTAAAACAAATATGAATTATGCACAAGCAACAACATCTGCTATGATTACTGCAATAACTATTTCATTAGCTTCAAAATTACATTTACCTGTTAGTACTACTCATATATTATCATCAAGTGTGGCTTGAACTATGAGTACTTGACCTGATGCATGATGAGTTAGAAAATGAACTGTAAAAAGTATATTAATGGCGTGGGTTTTAACTTTGCCAATTACAATAGTTCTTTCTTGAGGTATATTTTTTGTATTATGGTTTATATTTGTTTAAAAAATATATTTAACTTTGCATTAAATAAAACCCTACAACTATTCAGGTTGTTTCTGTTCTAAGTATATAATCTCATAAATTGATTTTTGTGAGATTATTTTTTTCAAAAATCTTAGTTTCTTTTTCACTAAATCATCATTCAGGTCATACGAATATATTTATTTTTCATGATTTAATATCTAGTTCTTTAAGTTTTTTTGCTTTGGTTTTATCTGTATGAAAATATAGATTTTCTCATTTTATGTTTTCTAGAGATAATTTTTCTATGAAAAATAATTGTGGAACTATGTTTCTTCACGATTGTTCACTGGCTTCAATTATGATTTTTTTGAATCTTTCTATTTTATTTTCTGTTATTTTAATATTTTGACTTCTATCACTTTTGAAAAAATAAAAGTTATTGTATCATATTTCAACTCATTTTTGTATTATAAATTCAATTTTTTCTTGTTTGTTTGGTAAACTTTGATATAAGTTTAAATTTATATTGTTTTCTGAGTTTTTGGTAATTTTTTCTTTAAGTTTTAGTATAATGTTGTTTTTTTCAATTGAATCAATTGTGTATATATGATCTATGTAATTATTTCAATCAAAAAAAATTACATCATCTCAGATTTTACTTCTAAGTACTTTTGTTAGTTGATGAAATATTTCGTTTTTGTCTTTTACAGAAATGATTTCTAGGTTGTTAAGAGTGGGGTAATAAAATCTTTGCATAGGATATTGTTAAAATGTAAAAGAGTTAAAAAGTAGAAAAGTAAAATAGTTAAAGAGTAAAAGAGTTAAAAAATGTAAAAGTTTAAGATAAAATTATTTAATGTAGATTATTTTAAACTTTTTAATGATTCTGAAACAAGTTCAGAATGACAATCAATAGAGCTTTTTAGTAAAATTTATTTTTTTTCTATTAGTTTGAAATCAAAAAGGAATTCATATGCTCATCACATCATGAACCCATAAATCCAGTACCGAATTATATCTTCAATAGGAATTTCAAGAAAAAGTATTCAACTTAGTTTTTGCATATACCATATTTGATTTACATAATCAGAATTTAAAATGTATAGTATTGTGTAAGCGGGAATTGCAATAATAAGTAATATAAATCATGTTAAAAAAGCAGGGATAAATAAATCTTTTCTTTTGATTATCATTATTACACAAGCGATAGTCATTCATATGTTTACTGATATTATAGAGTTTATTTTAAAAATTGAAAATAAAATTCATGATAATGAAAATGGTATTAAGAACCATAATATTAGATTAATTGAAAAAAATTTCATATTTATATTTTCTTTTTTGAAATCTTTATTTGTATCTTTCTTGAAAATAAGTTTATAAATAAACATTGGTATTATTATATGAGCAAAAGAAAAGATAAAATCTTCTATTCAAATTATAGTATTTGTTATAGTTTCTGGATGCCACCAATCTTTTGTCATCCATATGTATTCTGATAGTGGTCAAGCTAAAGAAATAGTTAGTCATAATAATAGCATTGGTTTTCTATATTTTGGCATCAATAAATACATAATTATTGAAATTATGAAAAAATATAGACTTCAAATAAGATAAAGGTATTTAATTGCCATTTGAAAGATGTAAAAATGTAAAAAAGTGGAAATGGCCCCCCGTATCAAGCATGAGTATGACAATAATAAATACATTTTATTTATAAATAAAAAAAGACAAGAGTTTGTACTTGTCTTTTAAAATATTATTATTTTATTATCTAGGCATTCAGTAAAAATCTAATCCTTTTGTATCAACCATAGATCAAGTTATAAAGTTTTTCTTTTTACCAACTTTAAAGAATCATCTTTCATCTAAAATTCCTTGATCCATAAGAGATTGAGGATTTTTTGTAGATAATTTTTTCTTTGGAAAGTTTTGTTTGTTTTCAAGATAATGTTTTCTTGATTTATAACTTGTATTTTTTCTTGTTTGAGGATTTTCATTTCCTATATAAATTTGGAAAGATGCTTTTTTATTTTTAGCAAGTTTTCTTGATGCTGCTTGTTTTTTTACTATTCTTGATGTAAGTCCATGACTATTTGCCATAATTATATTATTAAGTAGTAAGAATATATCTAATATATATAAAATTTAATCAAAATCAAACTTTATTTATTACTAAAAAAGAACTTAAGACTTAAATCATAGATTAATTTTAAATTTTTCTAATACCTAAGTTCTAAGTTCTTTTTGTGGAGCGAGGGACCAGGTTTGAACTGGCACACCCAAGGGTTGAAGCCTTAGTACACTCACTCTTTTATGTTACCCTCGCTTGTTTTTACACTTATTTTTTAGTAAAAGTGTA
>JAQUWS010000092.1 GCA_028692735.1 Candidatus Altimarinota bacterium | reverse complement strand
TTACCATACCAAAAATAATCTTTTAAATTCGCAAGTCATACTATAATTCACAAAATTCAAACTCATAATTTAAAATAAAAAACCGAAGAAAAATTTCACAAAGCAGAATAAATTCACAATCACATCAAAAAATAGCTTAAAAATACAGCCAATGAAAACAAAAATCAAGCCATTATAACCTTTCTTTTTTTTCTATACTTTATCAAGATAGATCAAAGAAGAATTAACATAACTGCAAATTCACATGGATTTATACTATCACTTATTGCAGCAGGAAGCAAAACGGAAAAAAATGCAACATGCTCAAAAAAAGTCTTTTTAGTTTCTTTTTTTACTTCCTCATTATTATGAGTAACAACATTATTATCTTGTTTAACTTTTATTGATTTAAAATAATCAATTATAGAAGAATCCCCTATTTTATACAATTTCAAATTACCATTATCATCTTTTACTATAAGAGTTGGTACTCATCTAGTTTCCTCAGGAATTCATATAGTATCAGAATCATTTAAAAATTCATCTCTATTCTTAGCACTAAAATAAACTTCTTTTTCAATGACTTTATAATTAGATCTAGTATTATCCTCTTTAAAAAATCTCTCTACATTAGCACAATGAGGACATCATTGTCAATAATAAAAAACATAAGTATCAGCAAAAACATTTAAAGAAAAAATAAAAAAACCAAAAATAAAAACAATAAATAAAAAAATCTTCTTCATAAAAAAAAATTATAAATTAAATATATTTCAAACTATCTTTTTAAGTTTTTTAAAATTTGTTTTATCAATTCTATAATAAACTTTTGTAACATCCCTTTCAGATTCAACTAATCAAATTCTTTTAAACATACCTAAATGATGAGAAACAAGATTTTGTTTTAAATCCAAAGCATCAACTAATTCATTAACACAAAGCTTTTTATTCTTTGATAACATACAAAGAATTTTTATTCTATTTGGCTCTTTAAGCAAATTAAATGCTTCACTTATAAAACCAATATCTTCACTATCTTTTATACAAAATTTATTTCACATATAAATAAATTTAAAAAATAACATATATCAATATATATTGATATTTTGTTTTTTTGCAAATAATTATATAAAAAACATATTGACTTTAAAATAAATATAATTATATAATTCTTAAGTATTTCTTAAATAAAAAAAATATTATAATTTTTTACAACATAAAATTAACTAAAAATGTTTACAAAATCTAGACTTGAAAACTTGGCTGACTGAACATTCGCAATTATATTAACATTACTAGTTCTTGATTTAAAAATTCCTGATAATGCTACAAACCATAAAGAACTTGTAACAAGTCTTCTAGAAAATAAAGATGTATTTATAGCATATTTATTAGTAGCAATAACTCTGACAAGTTATTGGCTTTCGCATCATCACATATTATCTTTATTTGCAAATAAAATAGATCAAAATATAGCAATCATGAATATTGTTTTCTTAACATTTTTATCAATCTTACCTTTTTCGGCTAACCTATTATGAAAATATAGTGTAGATCCTATGTCTTTTCTTATATATTGAATAAATGTATTATGTATATTTGTTACATTATTAATGATGAAATACGCTGTACTCAAACATCCAGAAAATAGAAATGATTCAATATCAAAAAAAGAAAGAAGAAATGATACTATTATAAGATGGATAACAATAATATTTATAATATTATGAATAATTATTGCAAAACCATGACATACAAATATTGCAATTTTTCTGTTTGTATTCCCTAGTATAATGATTTTTTTACCAAGAACAACAAGCCTAATTGACAAATATATAGTATCAAAAATACGGAAATTTTAAAAAACAATTTTCTTTTCTTATAATTTTGTGTATAATACTATAAATAAGTTAAAACATTATTTATAGTAGTTAAAAAAAATTAGAAAATCAATAAAGTTAATTTGTTAAAAAATTCTTTTCATATTTTCATAAAATAAAACACTCACTTAAAAACTTTTTCTTATTTATATTATTTTATTTTATTATAATTCTTAAATTATGGAAGGAACAATAAAAAACTTAAATCCAAAAATGTTTGGTTTTATATCTCAATGAAATTGAAAAGATATATTTTTTCATAAAAATGATCTAAATTGAGTTGAATTTGAAGATTTAAACAATTGAGATAGTGTTACTTTTGACATAGGAGAATCTCCAAAAGGACCTAAAGCAGTAAATATACAACTTGCTTAGTTAAAAAAAAAAAAATGAATACTTATAAGTATTCATTTTTTTTTAACTATTTCTTTTTCAATTCATCAATAATTCAAGAGCTTCATCCATAGATCAAGTACAAGTAATAGTTCAAGAATTTACGAAAAATATTTCATCAGCATTTTTTATTGTATTTAAACGATGAGCTATTATAACCTTTATCGTGTTTTTAGATAAATTATTCAACATATTATCTAAAAGTTGTTCAGTTACAGTATCTATATTTGCAGTAGCCTCATCTAAAATAAGAACTTCAGGCTTTTTAAGTATAGCTCTAATAAATGCAATTAACTGTTTCTGTCACAAACTTATAGATTCTCATGATGTAGAAACCTTAGTATCTAATCATTTTTCAAATTTTGAAAGTAAATTTAATAATCACATATTTTTTAAGACATCAAGTATTTGCTCATTTGTAAAACTCAAATATTCATCATTTCAATATAAAATATTATCTCTAACATTTCATG
>JAQUWS010000091.1 GCA_028692735.1 Candidatus Altimarinota bacterium | reverse complement strand
AGAAATAACTATTTTAGATAAACATTCTCCATTACTTAGTGCATTTAAACCAAGTACTATGTTTTTACTTTATAAAGATGAAAATAATGTAACTCATAGAAATGATTTTGCTTTGTGAGCTTGATTTATTGAGGTAAAAAATTCAGAAGTAAAAATATTGACTGATATGCTTATTGATGTTGAAGATCAAAAAGATATGGATAAAGATGCTATAGAGTTAGCAAAAGCTGATGCTGTTGCATTGATGGAGAAGTACAAGTATAGTAAAGATAAAATGGATATGGAAAAATTTATTGAAGCTGAAGATGCCTTGATGAAGTCAATAGCTCAATTAAAATTATATGAAATAATAAAATAATTATTTTTTTATTATCAAGTAAGTGGTTTTCTCTGAAAGCCACTTTTTTATTTCTTTTTCATTGTTTTCTTTTAGTAATTGTCTAATTTCTGTAGCTGAAATAGGTATTTCATTTCTTGGTTTTTCATCAAAGAAAATATTTCTATATTTAAAATTTTCTTGGTATTGTTTTATAATTTTTATGGCATAATCGTTTTTTAGATCTCATCATAAAAAATAAAGAAAATCTTCTTTTGATATATTTTCTGATAAGATAATATTATTTAAATAGGTTATCCAATTTTTATCTTCTTCATAATCATTTATATATCTTAATAAAATTTTATCTCAAAACTCTTTTTTTAGTATATCTAATCTTTCTTTAATTGTATATGGATTTTTCTCATCAATTTTATTTGCTGATCATATTATAACTAAGGTTTTATTCTTTGATTCAATACTTTTATTTATAAGAGATATATGTCAGATGTGTAGAGGGCTAAATCTTCAAATAATTATTCAAACATTTTGCATTTTTGTTGAATTAATTATATAATTATATAAATTATATGTAATTTATATTTTAATAATATTGAAATATTTTTAATAACAAAATTTATTTATGGAATATACTATGAATCAATCGTGAAAAGTTGCTGTTTTTTCTGCAATAATTTGAAATTCAATAGTGACGGTTTTTAAGTTCATTGTTTTTTTTATGACATGATCAACATCAATGTTTTCAGAATGAATTCATACATTAGCTGATTCAATGAATCAGATATTACTTTATGTGTGATTAAAAAAGTCAACAAAAAAAGCAGATAAGAAGTTTTCATATGGGTATTGAAAAGAAAGGTTTTTTCGGGCTATATTGTCGGCTTGTGGAATATTTTTTATTTGAGCTTGAGTTACAGTTTATCATTGAATAAATTGACTTCTTGAGCCTGGACATATTAATAATTTTTGATTATCTTATCTTGTTTTGTTATTGTCTTTTGTTATTGAATGAACGACTTTATTAATTGCTATAAATTCAATATATAAGAAAGAGTATTGACTAATTAAATCTATTAAAAAGTCTGATAATGCAAGTTTTGCTGTAATATTAGAAGACTCAGTTGCTGTATTTTGAGTTGCAGTTGCTTTTGTTTCGATTTTTTTAACTAAAGTAACTTGATATTCTTTTTTTGATAGTATTTGATCTATAATAATTTGATTATTACTTTGAGGTGTTGCTATAATACTTATTATAAAAAACAAGAATTATATTATGGGGGTATCTTTGAGTTCTGATATAAAAGAAGATTTAGTTGAACTTATAGAAAAAGATCCTTTGATAATTAAAGTACTTGATTTTAAATCTGAAATGATAGATATTGGGGCTTATATAATAAAATGTGAGGTTGAATTTAACTGAACTTCTTTGATGAAGGAAATTAATAAACATTGATTTTTGATGGAAGAATATGTGAATGTGAAAGATGATTATGAGGATTTTTTAAAATTTTGTGTAGATTATGCAAATAGAGTACCAAGATTAATTTGAAAAAATATTGATGAGTTAGAATTAAAAATTAAAAAATTTTATCCTCAAATAAAACATATTGATATAGAATTAAATTAATAATATTATGAAAGAAAAAATTATAAATACTGCTAATTTTTTGAAAGATAATATAATAACTTTTGTTTTCTTTTATAAAAAATGAGTTATAAAATTACCTCATGATGTTAGAGATGAAATTTCTCAGAAAATAAGGGATGATTTGACTTCTGAAAATATTTATTGGGTACAAGTTTTTTTATCAAGTATAATTGCTGCTTTATGATTACTTCAAAATTCAGTAGCGGTTGTTATTGGTGCTATGTTAATTGCTCCTTTACTTAGGCCCATAAATTGAGTTTCTTTTTCAATCTCAAAATGAGAGAAATTTTTGTTTTTATACTCATTAAAAATACTTTTTTTAAGTATTTTTATTTCAATTTTTATGTGATATTTGTCTGCAAAAATTATTGGTTTTTCAGTAGAAACTGCTGAAATATTATCTAGAGTTTCTCCAAATATATTAGATTTATTTATTGCTATATTTTCCGCAGTAGTTGCAATTTTATCTTTATGATATAAAAAAATGTGACTTGAAAGTGTTGCATGAGTAGCTATGGCTGCATCTTTAATGCCTCCTCTTGAAGTTGTTTGAATAGAATTATCTGTTTGAAATTATTATTTTGCATATTGAGCTGCTATGCTTTTTTTAGCAAACTTGGTTTCTATAATATTGGTTTGAATAATAATTTTTTGGTTGTATGGTTTTACTCCAAATAGCTGAGATAAACAAAAAACATCATTTGAGACATTTACTTTTATAGTTCTGATAATGGTTATTATAT
>JAQUWS010000090.1 GCA_028692735.1 Candidatus Altimarinota bacterium | reverse complement strand
CATCAACAGAAACAAGAAAAATAATTAAAAACGAAGAAAGAATTATATATTTTTTAGATTTTAGAGAACAGATAAGAGAAACAGATTTTTATCATGAAAAATTAAGTGAGTGTGAAAAATGTGATCTAAACACAATTTGTTCCTGAATTTATGAACAAAAAAATTTTTTTGATTATGTTAAAGTTTATCCACAAAAAGTCTCAAAAGAAGAGATAGAGAAAATAATTTTAAAAGTAAAATCATAATATGTTATTTGTAGATATAAAAATTTGATATCAGTGTAATAATTATTGTTTTTTTTGTATTCAATGAGAAAAAAGAACAACACATAAAGCTAAAACATTACAAGAAATAAAAGATATATTATTTCAAGAGTTTTCTAGATGAGTGAGATGAGTTAATTTTACTGGATGAGAACCAACCATATTCAAAACACTTATTCCAGCTATAGAATATGCAAAATCTCTATGATATAAAACAATAAAAATTCAATCAAACTGACAAACATTTTGAGATTTAAGATATTGCGTAACTTTGATAAAAGCAGGTGCAAATTTATTTGAACCATCAATTCACTGATATAAACCAGAAACTCATGATTATTTAGTCCAAACAAAATGAGCTTGGAAAAAAGTTGTAAATTGAATTAATAATTTAAAAAAATTATGACAAATTGTTTTTATTAACTCAGTTATTACAAAACAAAATTATAAAGAAATTCCATTATTAGCTGAATTATTATTAAAATTAAATGTTGATTACTTTCAGTTTGCATTTCCTCACATATGATGAAGTGCAAAAAAATATCATGAAATGATAGTACCGAAAAAAACTGAGATTATGCCATATATTTATAAAGCGATTTCAAAAGCAAAATCTTTAAATAAAGTTGCAAGAACAGAGGCTATTCCTTTCTGTTTTATGAAATGATATGAATATGCAATAGCTGAAAAATATAATCCAGACACTTCAATTTTTGACTGAGAATTTTCAATGTCAAGCTATAAAAATTATAAATTAAATGAATGAAAAGCAAAACACGAGAAATGTGAAACTTGTATAAAAAACAGAGTTTGTGAATGACCGTGGAGAGAATACCCAGAACTTTATTGATGGGAAGAGTTTACACCAATTTTAATCTAATGAAAAAAAGATTTAAAAATATCTCAAAAAAATGAAAAGATAAACTTAAAGATATTATCTTGGAAAAAATAAGTCAGAATAAATCAAGAAAAAATATAAGGAGCAAAAGCAAAAGTTTTAAAAACTTTTATTTTTTTATTTTCTTGAAAAATAGGGGATTTATTATTGGTATGGTAATCATTAACTATTTTATAAATCTCTACTAATTTCTCACAAGTATCTTTATCAATAGGATTTTCAATTTTTGAAAAAAATAATTGTGGATTAGGGGATAAAAATCAAATTTCTCATCCATATCTTAAACAACTTTGATGAGAAAAAAGTTTTATTAAATAATCTTTATCAACTATTTCTCATTCTTTTAAATCTCATATATCTAAATAGTATGTTTCTTTTATATTAAAAGTCAGCTTATAAAAATATAACAGAATTTTAGAGATAATAAATAATCATATATATACTGTAAATAATTTATAAAAAAATTTTCACATTTCATAAGGGTTTACTATATATTCGTATGAAATAATTAATAATAATAATAAAGAAAGTATTAAAGGAAATAGTATTTTTGTTTTATCAGCTTTAATTCAAAACTTTTTAAAAAGAAATTTTCTAGCAGAATTAAAAAATTCTTTAAACATGTATCTTAATCAAAAAAATAAGACAAACATAAATAATCATAAATATATATGATAATTTTTTAATAAATCTCAAAAGTAAGAACTATTTTCTTTGCTAGAAAAGAATGTACTCATAAAAATAAGTCTAGTTAACCTAACTCAAACAAAGAAAAATAAAAATGTTAATAACCGATTAAGTAATATTTTTATACTACTTTTTGGTTTTATCTCTCATTCATAATTTGTAATATGAACCAGAAATTTATCTTTTAAGTCATTATAAATATTTTTATAAAGAGATATTCAATACTTTGGAAAAATTAAACTTTTTCAAAAATAAAAATATAAAAAATATGAAAATAAGTAAATAGTAACTAAAATAGCAATATTTCATATAAATGGAATTATTCATACATTTTGAATAAAAAGTGATAAAACAAGAAGATATTTTGCATCTCAAGCTCACCAGATTCAAAAGTAATAAAGTAAAAATGTTACAAAAAGACTCAGTATTATGATTAATAGATTTGGATAAAAACCTAGAAAAAAAATAAGGTATAAATAATAAAAAGGCAAGATACAAAGCAAATATATTAAATACTTATTTGGAATGATTTTTGCTCTTATATCTGATATAAGAATTTTTAAGTTAAAATATAAAAACAATAGTATAAACAATAAAGGTAAAAAATATTTCATAAATATATTAATTAACAAATTTTTTACATTTTAACAATCTTTTTTAAAATACATAATTTATTATAAAGTAAGTTCTATTTTTGACAAAAAAAGATAAATATGAAATAATAATAGAAAATACTTATTAATAATAAAAAAGTGAAAAAACTATACATTACATTACTCTTTGTAATATCACTATTATCAATAAAAGAAACAAATGCATTATGGTATGGAAAGACCGCAATAAGTTATACAGATTCACCAGTAAATCAAGAATGTCCAAG
>JAQUWS010000043.1:3656-13027 GCA_028692735.1 Candidatus Altimarinota bacterium | reverse complement strand
TCAATTGATTCTTGAAGTTTGATTGAATTGACTTTAAGTTGAGTTAATTTATCAAAAACATTTTCTTGATTTTTACAATGAGAATCATTTAGTTTTTCTTGAATAAATACTACAACAATAAATGATTGAAATATTAGTTTAATTCTAAATATCTTTGACTCACTATGAAATAAATCAGACGATTCAACTTGAACTACATTTAAAAAGATTAACTGACCAACATGAAGTATAAATTTTTCAAGTTGAGTTTATGTAAATAATTACAATACTAAATTAAATTTAATATCAAGTGAAACTTGAACTTATTTATTAACTTGAACTTGATTATCAGATTCTATAACATGAAGTATTATAAATAATTCACAAATCAATGTTACTTTAACTTGAAGTGATTGACAAAAAATAATAAATTATCTACTAACTGATATTTATTGAAATGATAGTCAAATTTATACAACATCAACTATTTTAGATACTTTGGCACCAACTATAACAAATATAAATTATTCTTCATGACAATATGTATATACATCATCAATCACATTAACTTGAGTTGTATCAGATACAAATATATGAACATGAATACAAATTAATTCAATAAACACTCCATTAACTTCTACTTGATACTTCTCAAAAACAATTTCATTAACATGATGACTTAATCATATAGATTTTTATACTACAGACTTAGCGTGAAACGAAACACCAAGTTGAATTGATTTGATTTATATATGACAATCACCAAAAATCAATGCATATATGTATGGAGTACAAACAATAAAATTTGATTTTGAAAATGATTTAGTTTGAACTTGATACTTACTTTATTGAACATGAGATTTAACAAATATATCAACATGAACTTATGGAAAAAACAATTCAATAACAATTCCATATACACAAGAAGAAACAACATATTATTATAAATGATATACAAAAAATAGCTGATACAATTCAATTTATACTGACACATGAAGTATAAAAACTCCAAAAAATGTAATATTAAATGAGACTTGAAGTTTGACTTTTACATGAAATATAAATGTCACAGATTCTACTTGAACATGAATCTATTTATCTTGAACATGAAATATAAGAATCTATAATTATACTTGAGACAGTTTTATAGATATTCCTAAATCAGAACTTACTATTCTATCAGCTTCATGAAATTGGGATGGGATTATAGAGGCTCCACATAAAGTTAATTCATATTGAACTATAGAGTATGGTTGATATACAAGACAAGATTTATTGACATATAAGATTTGATCAAATACTGATTGACTTATTTTTACTTGATGAGAAGTTCAAGTAAGTTTGTATGTATGAACAAGTTATAATTGAAAGATCTTAAGGATTTATAATAGTGAAGATAATCAAAATACATTTTCATATATCTCAGATTGTTTAGTATCCTATTGAAAATGTAACTTTAAAACAACAAAATTTTCTGAATTTGCTATTTTATCACCAACTATTGTAGATTCAACTCCAGATAGTTTTACATTTCCTTCTATAACAGAAGCAAGTTTAAAAACTGAATATAAATCAAATACATTAATTATCACAGGAATGAATACTTCAACATGAGTTACTGCATCAGTTTGAACTCTAGTGATAAATTGAGTTGATTCATGAGCTTCTTGAACAGTTAATAGTTGATCTACAATTGCAATAAAATTAACTTCTTCAAGCTTATATTCAAATTCTATTATATCAACTATAAGTGTATGATGATATACTACAACGTTTACAGTAACTACAAAAAATTCAACAAGTTGATGATGATGAGGTGGTGGCTGATGATGAGTTTCTTCTACCACTACAACTACAAAAACTTCATCAACTTGAAGTTTAAAAACAAGTTCATTACTAGATAAACTAAATTTAGAAGACAATGATAAACAACTACAAGATGCTGAAACTACACTGAAAAAAACTCTAAAATGACAGAAATTTATCAAATCAATAGATATTCAAATATCAAAATTGGACAAAAATAAAATAGAAAAATTATTAAAAATAATTCCAAAAGCAAAAGAATTAATAAAAAACAATGAAAAATATCAAAAAGATAAGTTGATAAATGATAAATTAAATTATCTTGAGTCTAAACTTTATTTGATATTATTCGAAATCAAAGAGAAACAAGATAAAATTGATGCTACAACAATTAAACTTAATGAAGTAAAATACTTATTATCTCAAACAGAAAAATGAAAAAAAATGATTCAATCATTTGATACAAAATTGCAATCAATGAATGATACAACACTAAGTAACTTTGTTAAATCTTTATCAAATATTGATATAACCCAATTAGATGAAAATTATGTAAAATATATGCAGTTAAAATCTTCCCTTGAAGTAGAATTAAGAAATAAATAATACAAAAAACTTTTGACTTTTTTATAATTAGCACATATAATATTTATGTGCTAATTATTTTAATTGATAAAATAACTTATCTTTTAATTTTAATTTTATGAATATAGAAAAATTTACAATAAATGCAAGCCAAAGGATTGCAGAAAGCCAAGATTTAGCAAATAGAAATAGAAACTCAGAAATTACAGGGATTCACTTGCTTTACTCTATGCTTCAAAGTGAAGATAGTATAGTAAAAGAAATCCTACTAGATTTATGAGTTGATTTGATGGTACTAAAAGCAAATGTAAAAAAAGAGCTTGATAATCTACCAAAAATAGATTGAAACTACAATCTTTCATTAAGTCATGAATTAAACAATATACTTAATGAAGCTCAAAACCTAGCTGAGAAAAACAAAGATGAGTTTGCAACAGAAGAACATCTTTTATTATCAATGACAAAAAATTGAAGTGATAAACTTAAATCTATACTAAAAACATTTAGTATTAATTATGATGAAGTAAAAACTGTAGTTGATAAGTTTAGAAGTGGAGAAAAGATAACAGACCAAGATTGAGAAAATAAACTAAATGCTTTAAAAAAATACTGAATTGATTTAGTAGACTTAGCAAGAAAATGAAAAATAGATCCAGTTATAGGTAGAGAAGAAGAGATAAGAAGAACTTTACAAATTCTTTCAAGAAGAACAAAAAATAATCCAGTTCTTATTTGAGATCCATGAGTATGAAAAACTGCAATTATTGAGTGAATAGCAAGAAAAATAGTAGAAAAAGAAGTTCCAGAAAATTTGCTTCAAAAAAGGATTATTTCTCTAGATATGGGATCACTTCTAGCTTGAGCAAAGTATAGATGAGAATTTGAAGAGAGACTAAAAGCAGTTATAAAAGAAGTAGAAAAATCAAATGGTAATATTATTTTATTTATAGATGAACTTCATACTATAGTCTGAGCCTGAGCAAGCGAATGACAAGCTGATGCATGAAATCTATTAAAACCAAGCCTAGCAAGATGAAGTTTACATATGATATGAGCAACTACGATTAATGAATATAGAAAATACATAGAAAAAGATGCTGCACTAGAGAGAAGATTTGCTTGAGTTATGGTTGATGAACCAAGTATTGAAGATACTTTAGCTATTTTAAGAGGTATAAAAGACAAATACGAAACTCATCATGGTATAAAGATTACAGATTCAGCAATAGTTTGAGCAGTAGAACTAAGTGTAAAATATATACCCGATAGAAAATTGCCAGATAAAGCAATAGATTTGATAGATGAAGCATTGTCATCTGTAAAACTAAAAACTATTTCAAAACCAGTTGATTTAGATATCCTTGATAAAAAGATAAGAAGTCTAGAAATAGAACTTGAGGCAAAAAAATGAGAAAAAAATCCAAATAAAGAAAATTTAAATCAGCTAAAGCAAGAGATTGCTTCAAAAAAAGAAGAATACACAAGGCTTGAATCAACATGGAAAAAAGAAAAAGATTTGATAGTAAAATCAAAAACTATAAGAGAGCAAATTGATAGATTGAGAGAAAAAGCTCGTATATTTGAAAGAGAAGCAAACTTTGCCGAAGTAGCAAAGATAAATTACTGAGAAATCCCATCACTAGAAAAAGAAATTATAGAGATAGAAAACAAACTTACTGATATCAAAAATTCTTGAAAATCTTATCTAAAAGACCAAGTTGAGATAGAAGATATAGCTGAAATAGTATCAAAATGGACAGGTATTCCAGTTACTAAACTTGTAGAAACAGAAAAGGAAAAGTTGTTGAAACTTGATGATATACTTAAAAAATCAGTTATTTGACAAGATAAAGCAATAAACGCAATTTCAAATGCTATAAGAAGATCAAGAGCATGATTATCTGAAAATTGAAGACCTATTTGAAGTTTCTTATTTTTGTGACCTACTTGAGTTGGTAAAACAGAAACAGCAAAAGCACTAGCATTTACTTTATTTAATTCTCGTGATGCTTTCATAAGAATTGATATGAGTGAATATATGGAAAAATTTTCAGTTCAAAGACTTATAGGAGCTCCTCCTGGATATGTATGATATGAAGAATGATGACAACTTACTGAAGCAGTTAGAAGAAAACCATTTTCAGTTATACTTTTTGATGAGATAGAAAAAGCTCATCCAGATGTATTTAATACACTTTTGCAAGTACTTGATGATGGTAGATTAACAGATAGTAAATGAAAAACTGTAGATTTTAGAAATACTATAATTATCTTAACTTCAAATATATGAAGTACAAAAATCCAAAAAATGATAGAAGAAAAAAAATCATATGATGAGATAAATAAAGAGATTTTATGAGAATTAAAAAATTATTTTAGACCAGAGTTTATAAACAGAATTGATGATATAGTTGTGTATAATCCTCTGGATGACAAGATGCTTGAAGAAATAGTAAATTTACTTTTAGAAAATGTTTCAAAAATCTTAGAGGAAAAAAGCATAAAAGTAACATTTACTCCAAAACTAAAAAAATACATTATATCAGTTTGATCAGATAAAGAATTTTGAGCAAGACCGATGAGAAGAGCAATTATAAATATAGTTCTAAATGAATTATCAAATTATATGCTTAAAGATGAGATAAAATCATGAGATGAAATCAAGCTAGATATAGAAAATGATAAACTAAAAGTTTTGAAAAAGTAGAAAATATGATATAATATAAATGTCATTCCGGACTTGATTCGGAATCATAAAATTAATTATTAGCATTGGCTAAATATTTAAAATAAGGATAATAACTTTTAGATAATCCTAAAACAATTTCAGGATGACAACCTGCAGTTATTTTAATAACAAAAAATTTATGCTAAAAATACAAACTTGAACAGAAAACGAAATACTTAGAAAAATAAGTGATGAAATTAAACCAGATGAGTTTAATAAATACTTAAAATTATGAAAAGAAATGAAAAAATACATAAAAGATCCTGATAATTGATGAGTTTGACTTGCTGCTCCTCAAGTTTGACACAATAAAAGACTTATTGTTGTAAGTCTACTTAGAGATCGGGAAGATGAAAAGTTCCCAACTATCATCATGATGAATCCAAAGATACTAGAGTCTTCAGAAGATACTTGTATAGAAAAAGAATGATGTTTGTCTGTTCCTTGAAAAAGATGACAAGTAATAAGGCCAAAAAATGTAAAAATAAGCTTTATAGATGATAATAAAAAAGAAGTGATTTTGTACTTAACATGACTTTCATCTCGTATTGTTCAACATGAAATAGATCATCTTGATGGTATACTTTTTGTAGATAAATTGGCTAAATAAAAAAACTGGATTTGTAAAAATCCAGTTTTTTTATTTTATTTCGATTATGCTCAAATAATAGAATTTACAACAAAATATACTATAGAATTAGCTAACCAGATAACTACTAATCAAATAGCAGCTTGTATAATCACAGTTCTTCATTTTTTAACTTGTTCATCCTTTCATCAAGCAGTAAGAATTAAAAAACCTCCCCATAAAGCATAAACTACAGCAATTAAATATAAAAATTTCATAGCATTTGATATAAGTCTTTGAACTTCAGAATCAGCAGGAGTATTAGGTAGATTCATATCTACATTTTTTTCCCCAAAAGGATCTTGTCAATTATTAGGAGTTTCTGCATTTGCAAAATTTAATCCAAAAGAACTTAATCAAACAAGGCTATAAAATAAATTTTTCATAGTTGAATTATTAATAAATAAATACTTCTTCATTATATTTAATTGAAAGAAAAATCAAATTATTTTAATTATAGTTAATATCAAATCACAGAAGCTGTAAAGAAGTTTATCATAGATGAAGCTAACCAAATCACAAAAAGAGCAGTTAAAGAAACAATTATTATGATTTTTCAGTTCTTAACTTGTAAATCATATCATCAAGATTTATAAATCAGAAATCATCAAAAAACTACTCAAGAAATAGCAAGAAAATACAAAGCAAAAAAGGTATATTTAACTGTATTGTTTACAGAAGAACCGATTTCTTCAGATTGTAGATCAAGAGCTTTTACCTGATTTAAAAAAATCAAAGAAGATATAAATACACTAAAAAATATTTTTTTCATAAAAGTAGAGTTTAGAAAGCACAAAGACAATTAAGCTTAAAATTAATAATAGATAAAATAAAATAAATAAAAATTAAGTATATAAAAGAGCCAATAATATACTTTTTTCATTTTTTTCTTTGTTCAATATCTGTTTTATTTTTTAAAACTAAAAACAATCAATAAGCAAAAAAATAAACAGCATTAAAATATAAAAAATTTTTAATATTGTCCATAATAACTTGTATTCTTGTTTCTGGAAATATAGAATTTGAAGGAGTAGTTATTGATACAACATAATTTACAATAAAAAGTATCACAGTAAGAACTATATAAACTATTTTTACCATATTTTCTAATAAAAAAAATAAATTATTTAACTTTCTCTAAAAAATCCTTCATATCATCCTTTAATCTAGCTTCTAAAATCATCTTTTTTCAAGTTCAATAATTTGTAAAATCTATTTTTGAAGCATGAAGAAACTGTCTTGAAACTCCAAGTTCTTTTTGTAAATAATGATTTAGAGATTTATTTCCATAAGTTTTATCTCAAATTATAGGATGTCATATACTTGCTAGATGCACCCTTATTTGATGCATTCTACCAGTTTTTATTTCTACTTCAACAAGAGAAAAAACTTCATTTTTATACTTTAACTCTTTTATAACTTTATACAAAGACAAAGCTTTTTGTCATTTGTCTGAAACCTGAACTTTGTTTTCATTTTTGGCATTTTCAATTCTCTCAAGTTTTTTATCTATAATTCACTCTTTTTTCTCTAAAACTCAAGAAACAATTGCTAGATAATATTTTCTTATGTTTTTGTGATTTTTGAAATCTTCAACAAGTCTAGTAAGTATATCTTTTTTCTTAGCAATTATAACAATTCCAGAAGTATCTCTATCAATTCTATGAGCCAAACTCGGTTTAAAAGTCAAACTATTTAATTTGTCTCACAAATAATCTTGAACTTGGCTAATCAAGTTTGATTCTTTTGTCTTATGGTCTCAAGGATGTACATTTAATCATGCTTGTTTATTTACAACCAAAACAAAATTATCCTCAAAAACTATATCTTTTTTATCTAGTTTACTTCTTTTATTTGTATCTTTTACTAAATCCTGTTTTTTATCTATTTCTTTTGATAAAACTTCAAAATCTTTATCATTCAAAAATATTTTAATTTCATCTCAAATCTGTAATTTGTATTCATTATCTTCTTTTTTTGAATTAACTTTTACTTTATTTGTCCTATTTAACTTATATAAAAGACCTCTAGTAGCTAGAGGAAAAAGCTTTTTCATAAATTTATCAAGTCTTTGGTTTGCATCATTTTCTGTGATTTTAAATTGTTTCATAAATTGTAATTAGTTTTTAATTTTACTTTTTTTGTCATACTCGTGCTTGATACGAATATCTAGTATTGTACATTAGATTACCTAATTCAAGCCTGATAATGACAAAATAGTTAAACATCTCTTAAAAAAAATCTTTCAAAATCTTATTAACTAATTTCTAAAAGTTCATCAAAACTAGAAATTATTTTGTAGGGATTTCATTTATCAAGTCTTTCTTTTTCGTGATATCAGAAATCCACGGCAATAGATTTAATTCATACTTCGTTAGCTTCAAGTATATCTCAAAGTGTATCAGTTATGAAAATAGATTCAGAAGGAGAAAAATCATATTTATCAAAAAGATAATTAAATTTATAGATTTTTGACTTATGAAATTCATGACAAAGTATTTCATCAAATATCTCATATAAATCATTGTTTTTAAGAAGTCAACAAACATTATTTGCTCATCAAGATGTAATTATATGTAATCTATAATCATCTTTTAACTTAAGCAATACATCTTTTATTGACTCATCAATAGGTAATTTTGTATAATTATTATAAATATGTACTTTATATCAATCCCATCATTTTTCTTCTAATACTTTGTAGGAATGACTATCAAATATATTTCAGTTCTGCATATCTTTTAAATCATTTTCATGAAAATCTAACTCATAAAAATCTCTAATATTTTCAACATGAAATCCAAAAGAATCAACTATAACTCAATCAAAATCAAAAATAATATCTTTCATAATGCTATAAAAGGTTAGTACTTAAACTTTATTTTTTTAAATTTTAACTATAAATACTAAAATGTAAAAAAATAATTACCATCGTAATCTAAATAAACTGTATTGTAATCCTAAATATAAACAATTATCATCCTGAACTCAAGCCTCATCATCATGAACTCAACCCCCTGTCATCCTGACCGACTGTCATCCTGAGCACACACCGTCGTCATCCTGAACTTGTTTCAGGATCTATTATACTATAATAATCCACTAAACAAATCCTTTAGCATAGGTTTTGGAATATTATAAAATAATAATAAAACAATTCATTTAAAGATATCACTCCACCATACTAAACTCAAGCCTCATTATCCTGAACTCAAGCTACGTCATCCTGACCGACTGTCATCCTGAGCACACACCGTCGTCATCCTGAACACACACCGTCGTCATCCTGAACTTGTTTCAGGATCTATTATACTATAATAATCCACTAAACAAATCCTTTAGCTCAGGATTCTGAATTTTAATTAAATTTATTTTCCATATTTTATGCCAATTTTTTAATTGTTTTTCTCGATTAATTGCTATGTTTATATCATCATAAATTTCATAATACAATAATTTGTTTAAATTATATTTAGACGAAAATCAGGAAATCAATTTATTTTTATGTTCTTGAACTCTTTTAATTAGATTTGAAGTGACTCAAATGTAAAAAATAGAATTATTATGATTTCAAATTATGTAAACAAAGCTATTTTTCATAGTTAATTAATGCATTATAGATCCTGAAAACTTGCTTCAGGATGA
>JAQUWS010000043.1:0-3556 GCA_028692735.1 Candidatus Altimarinota bacterium | reverse complement strand
TTCCTAAAACTCAAAGCCTCAAGTAGATGAGTAGTTGTTATATCTTGACTTCATGCCAAGTCAGCAATAGTACGAGAAAGTTTAAGTATCTTGTAGTAACTTCTAGCAGATAAATCTAGATTATTCACTGCTTGTTTAAGTATAACTTCTCAATCATTATCAAGTTTGCAATACTTTTCAACTTCCTTTGCTCACATCTCAGCATTGAAAGTGATTTTTGAGTCTGCAAATCTATCAAGTTGTATTTGCCTTGCTTTTTCAACTTTTTTCTTGATATCAATAGATGATTCTCACTTAGGTGCATTTTTACCAAACTTCTCAGTTTCCACTTTAGGGACTTCTATAAATATATCAATTCTGTCAAGTAATGGTCCAGAAAGTCTAGACCTATATCTTTCTATCTCTTTTGCACTACATTTGCATTCCTTTTTTAAATCAGTTAAAAAACCACAAGGACAAGGATTCATAGCCCCTACAAACATAAATTTAGCAGGGTAAGTATAAGTTGAATTTACTCTGTTTACAGTTATATTTCAATCCTCAAGAGGTTGTCTAAGTACTTCTAAAACATTTTTTTGAAACTCAAGCACTTCATCAAAAAACAAAACTCATTTATGTGCAAGACTTATCTCACCGGGTTTTGCATTTCTTCATCAACCTATTATACTTATACTACTCGCAGTATGATGCACAGTTCTAAAAGGTCTATCAACTATCACAGGATTTTCAGCACTTAAAAGACCAGATATACTATAAATCTTGGAAATCTCAATTGATTCTTCTATAGTCAAATCAGGAAGTATAGTTCTAAGAGCTTTTGCAAGCATAGTTTTTCAACTTCAAGGAGGTCAATTCATAATTATATTGTGTCATCAAGAAGCAGATATCATCAAAGCTCTTTTTGCAAATTCTTGTCAAATCACATATGAAAAATCATATTTTTCCAATTTTTCTTGTTTTAAACTAGATAAATCTATCTTTGGTGATACTTCATAATCTTTTCTAAGATTAAGTATATCAATCAAATCAAGCAAAGAATCTATTCAAATTATATCTATTCAATCCACGATAGATGCTTCTTTTATATTTTCTTTTGGTACAAAAATCCTTTTAAATCAGTTTTCACGAGCAGAGATTGTAGCAGGAAGTACTCAAGACACTTTTCTAAGTTTTCAATCAAGAGCAAGCTCTCACAAAAAGATACTTTCATCAACAAGTTTCTTTTCCAAGATAATCTCATCAGATAAAAGTATCCCAATAGCAATAGGTAAATCAAAACTAGGTCAAACCTTTCTTATATCAGCTGGAGCAAGATTTACAGTTATACGAGTTGTAGGAAGTTTGGCAAAGCTTGATTTTAAAGCACTTCTAATTCTTTCCTTACTTTCTTGTACTCATTGATCGGGAAGTCATACAATAGTAAAACTAGCAAGTCAGTTATTGATATCTACTTCTACATCTATGATAGTTCAAGAAAGTCAATTTACAGCTATAGATTTAACAAGTGAAAACATAATTATTAGATTAAAGAATAAAGATAAAAGAATAAAGTAATAAAGTAAATAGAATTTAGAATATAGGGGTTAGGAAAAACAAATCAATTCTTCAAAAACTCAAATAATATAAACCGTATATAAAAACATTATATTTATATACGATTTATATGCAAATTATTTTTACTTGATTTTTTCATATATATAAATAACATATGAGAAAAGTAAAGTAAATTTTATATTTTGATTTATTAAAGATATGTTTTTGTCAGATATAGATATAAAAAAAGCACTTGAAGCAAAAGAAATAGTTATTTCAGATTTTGATGAAAAGAGACTTCAACCAGCAAGTTATGATATACTTTTATGAAATAAGTTTTTGGTATTTTGAAGACATCATACTCCTTATATTGATCCAGTTAAAAAGATTTTACCTGAGTATAGAGAAATCATACTTAACGATGATGAGACTTTTGTATTACATCCTTGAGTAAGTATACTAGGAGTTTCAATTGATTATTTTGGATCAGATAAATATCTAGTTCAACTTAGTTGAAAAAGTTCACTTGCTAGGATTTGATTACTTGTTCATAATACTGCTTGAATTATAAATCCAGGTCATTTTTTGAATATAACATTTGAGCTTTGTAATCTAAACAGTGTTCCAATTATTCTTAGACCAAAAATGGAAATTGCACAAATCTTATTTTCAAAGATATCAAGTCCTTGTTCAAAAGATTATAAAAAAGTGTGAAGATTTAAGGATTGAGAAGATAACTTTGTATCATACCAAGAAAAAAAATAAACTTAAAAAATTATATAAAAATATGTCATTATCTGGCATGACCAGATAATCCAATACAAAACTAATCTTATCCACAATAACTTTAATCAATACTAAAACAAAAAAGTACCTAAAAAATTTTTAAGTACTTTTTTATAAATATCATTTTTTATTCATTTAATTGTTTATCAAGTTCTATATTTGCTTCATCTCATACAAGTTCTTTTATCCTTTCTATCTTTATTCATCAGTTTACCAAAACTCAATTTTTTTCAAGTAGAGTTTTTAGATAGTCCTTTGTAATAGTTTTATTATTTGATAAATCAAATTCAAGTAATCAACTTTTATCTTCTTTAAATAATTCTTCTTCTTTTTTTCCAAGTAATTTAGCCATATACTTACAAAACTTTTCTTTTCATTTTTTATAATCTTCTCATTTTCAAAAATCCATAGCAATTGGATTATATACTTCTTTTTCATTTATGATTTTTGTAAAATCTTTTATAGAAGTTATTTGTCCTAAAGCACTTAATCAGTAATTATCACAAAACTTAATAGTTTCATCCATATTATTTTCAGCAGACCTGATTCTATTATCAAGATTTTTTTTGTCTAAATCAGGATATTTTTTATCTATTTCTCATATATCTTTTTCTTTATCTTCTATTTCCTTATTTACTTTATCTTGTACTTCTTTTGCTTTATATTCACATATTCACAACATATCATTTATATCTTTTCATCTTAAATCACTTGTATCAGTTGTTCAGTTTAGATAGGCATACAACAAAGTTGTTATAAGTTTTATTTTTTCTTCGGTTTTATAGTTACTAAGTTTTATAGAATTAACTCAATCTTTTAAGTTAGGTACTTTATCTCAAATCTCATTTATTATATTGTCTAAACTTGCATCATCTAAATCATTGTTTCTTTGTTGAATCATGAGTTTTATCATCAAAAGTATCTCTCAAATATTTTTTTTATCACTTAAATCAAGTTTCAACTCATTTAATTCTTTTTGCATCTTTGATTTTTCCATATAAGCTTTTATCTCCTCATCAGCAGAATTATAATCACTCAGAGTCATACCAGTTTTTGATTCACAAGTCATCTTTCAATCCTTGATAGTGAAATTTGAACTATCTCACTTTTTTACCAATTCTTCTCATTTCTTCTCATAATCACTTACTATACTATTTCATCAATTCTGAGGAAGTGACTTATTCATATTTTTTGGAACCATTCACAACAACTCATCAAGTCTAGTTTGGTTGATTAC
>JAQUWS010000089.1 GCA_028692735.1 Candidatus Altimarinota bacterium | reverse complement strand
GTTAAATGAATTGTGATGAAATGCAACATTTAGTGAATTAAAGAATCAATTATATATATATGGGTCATTATTTAGTGAAAATACAGTATGATGATCAAGAGCAAATCCGTTAAAGTGTCCATATTATGTAACAACATGTACAAGTATAGAAGACGCACAAAAATATGATTTAAATTATTTAAGAAGGTATTATATTACAGATACAAACTGAGACTGAACGTTAGATGGTCCAGCATGATGATGAAATTCATATTTTTCATCATTATCCCCATATTATAAATATCCAATAGTTATAGAATACAATCCATTAATACAAACAAATCCTCCAATTGTGTTTAAATAATAAATAAATACAATAAAGGAAAAGTCAATAAAAAATACTTGTCATTAAAAAAATAATATAGTAAACTTAAATTAAAGGAAACTATATTATTTTTTTATAAATATATAATGAGAAATAAAATATTATGAATATTGTTAATATTATTCTTGATGTCAAAAGGAAGTGTCTTGTATTGTGAAAATATAGAAGAAAACAATATAGGACAAGAAACTTTACAAGAAGAAGTATCAACTATAAATATATATAATCCAAAAATATCAGAACAAAAGGATAATAATATAAAATTACATTTTGAAATATCAAATCAAAACTATATTCAACCATGAATTAAGTATTCTGTACAATTACTAAAAATTGATGATGATTGATTTCAATCATGGGTAGATGAGACAGTTTATCAAGAAAATATAAGTTTAAACGAAAATACCACAATATATAAAGATATAAATTATATAGCACCAGATTATCTAAAATGAAAATACCAAATATTTATAATGTTAAAGAATAACAATGGGGCAACATTAGCATTAGGTACTCCATGAGATATAATATTGAACTGAGATGATAAATACGTTCAGATAGAAGAAGAAACATGTTATTTAAGTGTTGAATGAGAAAAATGATTAAGTTATACAATAAGCCAATGAATTGATATAACAGATAAAGAAAAATTAATTGCAACATGTGAAATTAAAAATAAAACAGATTCTGATACAATTTTTATTCCACAGATCAAGACTTATTGGAGAAGTAGTTTTTGAGACAATATTGATACAAAAGAAATAAAAGAAACAAAATATGAATTAAAGAAATGAGAAAGAAAAGAAATCTCAATATTATTACCACAAGTAAAAGTTCCGCAGTCATATGATGCTCAGTTACAACTATTAAATGAAAACAATAAAATAATATCAAACAAAGTATCATTTCATTATGTGGTAAACTGATTAAGTGCAACAATACAAAACCTAAGACTTGATAAAGATTATTATAAAGAAAATGATATTGCAAAAGTTTCATTTTTTTGGAGTTGACCTGCAGATAATTTTTTATGAACAAGGAATAATTCAACAAAAAATAAAGAAATATATCTTAATTTATCAATAAAGAATAAAGACTGAAAAGATTGTATAAAAAAAGAACAAATTTTGTTAGATGAAAATTCAAATACAAAAAATTATGAAATTCCAGTTATTAAAGAATGTAAAGATTTCAAAATATCTGTTTCACTAACAGATAAAAATTGAGAAGAATTAGATTCAAAAAAATATGATATAAAAACAACAAGTATAGGAGAAAAAGAAAAAAATAATTGAATTATATTAACAATGTTATTAACTATATTAGTATTATTTTTAATATTAATACTAACTATAAAGTTTCAAAGAAAACATTGAAAGTATTGAAAACATTTAAATACAATAATAATAGTCATATTAATTTGATGAATACTTTTTGCAAAACAAGAAAAAGTTTTAGCAGCATATACATACAATTATTGAGTGAGACCTCAATACGATAACTGAGCATATACTGAACATAGTATATTAGCAACTATATGATTAAATAAAACAAAATTCTTACCTTGAGAAAGTATAACATGAAATATGACAATAGCTAATAATTGATGTTTAAATTCCTTCTTAGATTATGACTTAAGTACAACATTGAAATCATGAGCAACAAAAACTATAACAGGTTGAAATTGAACAAGATTATGAGATCCAAGACTTATATCATATACAACAACAGCACCAACTACTCCATGAAATTATGTTGCAACATTTACTTTTAGAGATAATAGATGTTATTCTAGTAGTTTAAACGGTATGCAAGCTGCAATTGATAGTTGTTGAAATGCAGCAACATGTAATTATCTTAAAGAAAGTGAACCAAAAAGTATCTATATAATAAGCAAGACAAGTAAACTTAATGCACAAAACGCTCCTCCATTATGAACATCATGGACAGACCGGGATACATATGTAGCCTTAGTAAATTATTGATGAGTTTATAAACATTATAAAGCATATCACATTGTTGAAAATGTAACTGCAAGTAAAGCTTCTTGTGATTCAAGAGCATATGCAGGAAATACTTGGTCTATCTCATATACTGTAGTGGCACCACCAACTATAAGTGATGACTATGCTTATGATAATATATGGACAAAATGAATATCAAAGACTATAAATCTTCTTCCAAAAGACTTATATTCTTGAATCAAAACAACAAAATGGTGTGAATGAGTATCATGTAACCCTTCAACATGAATAGTAGGAACAAGTATAGTTAAGAATTCAAACTATAACAACACAATTAGATATCAAACTTGGAATAATGATGGATTATCTAGTACAGTTTGAACAGTAGTTGTAAAATTAGATAATAATACACCAACAGTCTCAGCAACAAATTCATCAACAACATGGAGAAAAGCAAATACAACAATAACATTATATGCAACAGATACAGGATGATCATGAATTAGCCAAGCAAGAT
>JAQUWS010000004.1:51743-57798 GCA_028692735.1 Candidatus Altimarinota bacterium | reverse complement strand
CCAACAATTCCATCAAAACTACCATCTTTTTCTATCCCAGATTTAAGTCTAGAAAATATAAAAAAATTAGCATCAAGTGCTTTTGCTATCGCAATCCTTTGATTAATTGAAGCAGTTTCTATAAGTAGAGCTATATCAGCAAAATCACATCAAATGGTTGATGCAAACCAAGAGTTTGTATGACAATGATTATCAAACATAGTTTGAAGTTTCTTCTCTAGTTATGCTTGAAGCTGATCATTCACTCGTTCTTGAGTGAATTATGAATCATGAGCTAAAACACCAATGTCAGCTATATTTGCTGCTATATTTCTAGCAATTATTATATTGCTTATAGCTCCAATAACAAAATATATATCAATTCCAGCAATGTGATGAGTAATTGTACTTGTTTGATATAACTTAATAGATTTTGAAAAGATAAAACATATATTAAAAGTTAGTCAGACAGAAACAACGATTTTAGCAATAACTTTCTTTTCAACATTATTTTTAGAATTAGAATTTGCAGTATATTTTTGAATTTTGACTTCTCTAGTAATCTTCTTAAATAGGACATCTTCACCAAGAATAGTAACTATGTATAGTACTTTTGATGAAGAAAGAAATAAAAAGACACTTGTTTGAGAATGTAAAATAATTCCAACAGAAAGAGATAAATTGAGATGTCCGCAATTTGAAATAATAAGGATTGATATGTCAGTTTACTTTGGTTCAGCTAATTATATACATGAGTATCTAAATAACGCAATCAACAAAAGATGAGTAAAAAATATATTAATATTATGTTCTTGAATAAATTTTATAGATATGACAGGATTGGAGATGCTTGAAGAAGTAAATTGAATATTAAGAAAAATGTGAGGATGATTATATTTTCTTGAGTTAAAATTACCAATATACAGAGAACTTAAAAAATCTTGATTTATAGAAAACATATGAGAAGAAAATTTCTTCAATGTAAAAAAAGAAGCAATAAAATTAATTTATACAAATTTAAACAAAGAAGTTTGTAAAACTTGTCAAAACAAGGTTTTTAAAGAATGTAAAGATGAAAAATAAAATATAAAAAAGCTTAAAATAAGCAAAAACATAAGAAAATAAAAAATCAAATTTTGAAAAAAATTTGATTTTATTTCGTTTTTTATTAAATTCTTTCAGCTTAAATCAAATTTTATTTTTTTAAAAAATTATATGTTACTAGAAAAAGCCTTTCCATTTATGAAATGGATGAAAAAATATGACAAAAAAGACTTTTTTTCAGATTTTGTAGCATGATTAACCGTTGCTGTTATCCTTATTCCTCAATCAATGGCATATGCTATGATTGCATGATTACCACCTATTTACTGATTATACGCTTGATTTTTATGAGTTGCAGTAGCTTCTTTATGGTGAAGTTCTCCACAATTGGCTACTTGACCAGTTGCTCTAGTTAGTTTTTTGACAATGACTTCTCTTATGACCATTGCAAAACCAGAATCTCCAGAATTTATTGCTCTTGCTATAATGCTTGCTATAATTGTAGGTATAATTCAATTATCAATGTGAATATTTAAATTAGGTTTTATAATGAATTTTATATCACATTCAGTAGTTGTTTGATTTTCAAACGCAGCTGCTATTATCATAGCAACTTCACAAGTTCCAAGTCTTTTATGAATTAAAATAGAACAACATGAAGAAGTTTTTAAAACTTTCTATGATATTATAATAAATTTGGTAAATACAAATATACCAACTCTAATTGTTTGAATTATAGCTATAATTTTAATTTTGGTTTTTAAGAAAATCCATAAATTATTTCCTGCTGCATTAATTGTTCTTATAATCTGAATAATCACTACATATAAATTTTGATTAAATGATATGTGAGTTTCTATAATAAAAGATATTCCAGCATGATTACCAAAATTTTCACTACCAACAATTAGTTTAGATAATATTCATAACATGATATGAAAATGATTAATCATATCAATAATTTGATTTATGGAAGCCTATGCAATTGCTAAATCAATCTCAACAAAAACAAAACAAAAACTTGATGTTAACCAAGAACTTATTTGACAATGATTAGCAAACATAACTAGTTGATTTTTAAAATGATATCCAATAAGCTGATCATTTTCAAGAAGTGCTGTAAATTTTTCGGCTTGAGCAAGAACAGGTATGTCAAGTGTATTTACAGTTTTGTTTGTTTGAGTAGCATTGTTATTTTTAACTGAAACTTTATATTATTTACCAAAAGCAGTTTTAGCATGAATTGTAATAGTAGCTGTAAGCTGATTGATAAATGTAAAAGAGTTTAAACATCTTTATAAGATGAATAGAACTGATTGAATAGTTGCAATAACAACATTTGCTTTTGCTTTTATCATGAAACCAGATTATGCAATTTTTGTCTGAATAATCTTATCTTTGATATTATTTTTATATAAAACAATCACCCCTAGAATAAACGAAATTTCAAAAGAAGAAAAAACACAAAGATTTAAAAATATAGAGAAATATGAATTAAAAATTTGTCCACAGATTATGTTTATGAAACCTGAAAGATCACTTTATTTTGCAAATGCAGAAACTATTTTAAATAAGATACAAGAAAGAGTTAAATCAAGAAAAGACAATTTAAAATATTTAGTTATAGATTTTGAATCAATAAATTACTGTGATGTATCTGCTATAGATGTGTTAAAAGTTTTTATTGAAGATTTAAAGGAAATAAATATAGAAGTATATTTTTCAAATGTAACTTGAAAAATAGTAACTACTATAAAGCATAGTGAATTGAAGTTTATGAGTGATGAATGAAGGATATTAGAATGAAAAAAAGAAGTAATTGAAAAATTATTTCCATTGCTTGATGTGAAGTTTTGTAAATGATGTCCAAACAAAATTTTCAATGAGTGTAAAAATGTTTAAATTTAAAAAAAGTATAGATTTTCTATACTTTTTTGTTTTAATACTTGAAATAATAACAAAATTTTGGTATTATAGATAAACAAAATAATTTAAATATTTCTTATGAATAATATTTGTAGAGTAAACAATTATTCACATACTTGATTTAGTTTTGATAAATCTTTGCTTGAAAACCCTTTATTAAAATGAAATGGGGTTACTTTAAGTTTGACACAATACGAATATAACAATGTATGAGATTTAAGAAGTCAAAAACTTATAAGAAGGTTTATAACATTACAAAACACATTACAAAATGAATTATGATGACACATAGACCCAATTGAATATATGATTCAACTATATTATTGAGAAGGATTATCTGTAGAAGATATTTTTAAGAGATTAAACAAAAAGTGATTAAATTATTCAGAAAATTGAATTAGACCTTATTCAGTTTTAATGAATTTATTTCATAGAACATTTAAGTGGAAGCTTAGAGACAGATCAATTAGAAGTGAAATAGGAGAAAAGAAAAGGCAAGCAAGTGAAGAATTTAGGACAAATATGCTATTAGAAAAAAATAAAAGAACTCTTGAAGAAACAAAAAACTTAGTTTCAGATACAATATCAATACTTTTATCAAAAAGAAATCAAGATGTTGTTTTATCTACAAAAGAAGAAGATGACTTTCTAGATGCTCCAAACCATAAAAAAGTATTGATTTTACTTGATAAATTTTACTCTCTAAACAGAAACAATATAATAAACTTAAACAGAGCTCATTTTATATGATATAAGCGATTAGAAAAAATTATTTGAGAATTAATATATAATCTTCCACGTGAATATAGTGACTTTGTAAAAGTAAATGAAAGAATGATTAGAAATTTAATTAATTTAAAAAATTAACTTTTAAGTAATCAATAAATACAAGCTTGACAATTATTAGATTATTAGTATTATATATAACGATTTTTAGAAATTAATATTACATTTTTATGAAGATTGATTTATTAAGTGAATTAACAAGGTTAAATAAAGAAAAGAAACAATCTGAAAAGTTAGCATTAATTGAAAAAGGAAAACAAACAAAAATAGAAAATGAATCATCAAAATTTAACAAACTAATTTGTTGTTTACTTCAAATGAATAATACTTTTTGAGATAGACATATATTAATCGATAATGATGTTTTAAAAACACTTAAGACCCCAGAAGAAAAAGTTTTATATATTTTAACTTGATTGATAGCAATAAAAAAAGAATTGTGGGTACAAATATTAAGAGACTTTAAAGAAATTGATAATTTGAGTTTTGTAGCAATTGCAAGAGAGCTAGAAGAGTATGCAAAGGCAATGTCAGTCGATTGATATGTAGAAATTAATCCGAAAACTATACAAAATATAATCAAATGAAAATGAATAGATTTAAGCTTAGATTATAATTCATTAAGAGAAAAATTGTTAAAAACAGAATTAGTTCCAGAACAAGAAATTGATAAAAACACAAAGGAGAAAGAATGAGATAATATAAAAAAAAGAAAGAAAGCAAATTTTCAAATAGATAATACTCCAAAAGATCAAATAGATAATACTCCAAAAGATCAAATAGATATATTTTCTGTTAGTATAGAAAAATCTTTATTAAAAGAAATAGACATAAATTATAATTTGGATAATTTAGATCTATCAAAAATATCATATACAAGAAACTGAATAAAATCATATGAAGAATTAAAACAAAAAATAAATAAACTAGAACCTAGAATAAAGGTTAGATATAAAGTGATGATTAATAGATTTGAAAATATTAAATATATTATCAAATGACAAGACCCAATAAAATATATTGCATACTTATATTATAAGAAAGAATTATCTATTGGATGAATACATAATGAGTTGTCTAGTCTATGAATAAATTGGCCAGCAGATACATTAGAAAAAAACTTTAGAGATTTATTTTTATGGAAAAAAAGAAGTGATAAAGAAGCAGCAAATGTAAAAATTAGAAACGAAAAATGTCAAAAAAATAAAAAAGACAAAACTAGAACTAATTCAGAGAGTATAATTAATCACTTATGAGAATGAGAAAATATTTTTTCAACTGAACAAGCAATAGAATATCTTAAGTTAACAAATACAAACCAAAGAGTCAAATTTATTTTGGAGGAATTAGGATATATACAATTTTGAAATTTTAAAAAATATATAATTTTTATTTACACCACATTTTGAGCACATGCAACAACTAAAGCACTATGTATGTTTCTTGAATGAATTACTTCAGCAAATAATTTTGCTAAAATAAATTATAATAAAGCTAGACTTTATGAACTAATTAAGGATTCTATTTAATCAGATTTTCTCACAACAAAAAATCATAAACAAGAAACCAATAAAAGGATAAAAACAATAAGTGTAATATTTGTTTTTTTATCATTTGTTACCTCCTCGTCAATATTTTTTATTTCAAATTTCAATTTTTTAGTATTATTATTTAAAGCAAGTTTTTTCTTGCTTTTTATTTTCTTTATTTTACTAGTTTTTACTTTTTTATTAGCTTGCTTAACCTTATAATCTTGAACTCAAAATATATAATCTTTACTTAAAACTAAATCTCGAGAGGATATATAAGAATAATCATTATCAAGATATGAAACTAAAAAATCAAGTTTATAATCTCAAACTTTTAAATTATCTGATAATAAAAACATATATTTTCATTCGTTATCAGAATTTGTTTTGTAGTAATAATCATCAAAAGTTAAACTAATATGTGAATTAGGAAAAGTATTTCAACTTATTTTTAAACCAGATTTTAATTTTGATGTACTGTAAGTTATTATTTTTGTTTGTTTTTCTTTTGTAGATTTTTTTGTAGTTAAACTATTTTCATTATTTGTAATTATATCTTTTATTGTACTATCAAATTCAGTAAGAAATACTTTTTCATTATCTTTTGATGGTAAAAAATATGATAATTTATCTAAAAAATTATTTAAAACAACTTCTTTATACAAGGTTCAATCAAATAAGATTGAAACCTTTTCCATATAAGAACTAAATAAATTTGATTCATTAATTTTCTCATTTTCTATAATTTCATTTTTTTCACTTTTTTCTAAATTACTAATTTCTTTTTTCAT
>JAQUWS010000004.1:50171-51643 GCA_028692735.1 Candidatus Altimarinota bacterium | reverse complement strand
ATTTTATCATCAAATTCAAGTCATTTTAAATTTATAAACAAAAAAGAAGCATTTTTAACTTTAATCCACTCATCATCATCAGATCAAACAGGATTAGGCAATGCTTCAGTAAGTTGGATGTATTTTTTTATATTTTCATTTAAAACTAAAACTTCTTGATCTTTTTCAAAAACCTCAACATAAAAAATATCCTCACTTTGTTCTCAGAAATTATCAATAACTTTGAGTTTTATTATATATTTTCAAGGACTATATTTTACAGTTTTTGGATTAGAACTATCATCATACTCACCATTTCAAAAATCCCAAGAATAAATCAAATCACTTTCATCAAAACTATTTCTTCAATCAAAATTAACTGAACAACTCAAAGTATTTCTACAAATAAGTTTATTTCATATTAATTCTTTATCTTTTCATAAAACTCATTGTAGAGATATTTTTGCAATAGGGGATTTATTGTACTTTTTCATTTCATCATAATAAACATTTTTTATTATGATATTTTTCTGAGTATAGTTTGATAAATCTCAATTTTTATAAACTTTAAGTTTTACATTGAACTCTCAAGATGGAAAATAAACAATTCAAGGATTACAAGTATAAATATACTTTTCAATAAATTTTCAACCTCAAAAATCCCAAATACAAGTTTCATTACTACTATCTTTATACTCAAGATTTACTTTACACAATTCATTATTACAAACATATTTTCAGTCAGAATTTAAAAAAGCTCAAGTTTGGACAATAATTTCTTTTGAGCTTTGTACCCTTGAACCTCATCATCATGAAGAATTTGAAGACAGGGAAGTTTGGATATTTTTTATAATAAGGTTTTTTTCAGAGAAATTTAGGATGTTGTTTTTTTCATATATCTTAAGTATGACACTACTTTCTCAGTAAGGAAAGATAATCGTGTTTGGATTACATTTTCAGCTCTCAGTACTTTCAAAAGGTAAAACTATACTACAAGCATAATCACTACTTACAAATCAAGAAAAACTTTTAGTTAAATCAATATTTACTTTACATTCATCTTTGCTTTGATCACAAAAATACTCATTTTTATCAATTTCTTTTTCAAGTAAATAAGTTGGTGATTGAAAAGAAACTAAAACTTGAGGAAGATTAATATTTCAAACAAAACTATTTTCTATTAATCATCATGAACCTTCTAATATACTGTCTCCAAGTTCTCAACCCAGTTCATTTCAAATTTGTCATCCTGAACTTGTTTCAGAATCTCATAATAAACTTCAACTTCAATCAATTAATAATCATCAAGAGTTAAATTCATCTTCTCATCCATCGTTACCGCCATTTTGTAATCCTGAACCTGTATCAGGAATAATAAGATCATATATATTAACTCAATTATAAAAAAACAAACTTCAAGTTTTAAAGTTTAAATAATTTGTTTTATCATAGATCTTTGCACTTATATTAAAAACTCAAGTTCAATAATTAAC
>JAQUWS010000004.1:0-50071 GCA_028692735.1 Candidatus Altimarinota bacterium | reverse complement strand
TTAGTTGGGATATATCATCAAAATGTATCCCTTAAATCAAAATTAACTCTACATTCACCTTGATTAGAATCACAATGATAAGTTTCCAAGACTTGGTCTTTATCAATAAGATAACTTGGTTGTTGAAAAGATATAATTAAATCAGGTATAGTGTTATCTTCTTGAATCTCTATAATATCTATACTTCATGTATCTGATAAAACTTGATTTGGGGCTATTATAATTTCTGTGTCTTCAGAAAACGCAGAATATTGAAAATTATTAAATAAAAATGTAAAAACTATAACTAATGAAAGAAGTTTTTTTATCATCTTAAGAAGTAAACTTTTTATTATATATACTGATTATATATACAAATAATTAAAATCAAGTTTTTTTCAATTCAAAAAAAAGTTGATTTTTCAATAAAATCAACTTTTTTGAATTAATTAAGGATTTTTAAAACATCTTACTGGAAATCAACGTGCACGATAAGTTGAATAAGTATCATATATTATACTATTATTAAAGTGTATGCTATAACTTAAAGCAGTATTTGAAGTTGATTGCATAGATAACCAATATTCTCAATAAGTTCAAGCATAATGCATAGCTCAATCTCATCAATCCCTATACCCAGCAAGGGGAAGTTTTAAACTATAACTCATTGAATCTCATTGTTGGGTACTATACCATCAATAGTATCATCAAGCATAAACAACTCAATGCCATTCATATAAATTTGGAACATGGTATCAATCTGCACATGGTCATTGTTTTTCTAAAACAGTTCAATTATTTCACCAATTTGTTGTTATAGTAGTATTTGCCCATGTTTGATATCATGTATTCCGTACAAAACCATATGTATCAGTAGATGCATCTAATCATACAGTTCATGCAATGGTTGATGATTGTTGTGGAGTATAAGCTGATGTTGTTCAAGTAAATCACTTGTTTCTTCACCATTGGAAGTAATATCAATATGAAGCACTTGTTGTTCAAGCTGCTGTCGCTCATATATTACATGCAGACATAGTATATCATCATCAAACTCATGTACATACAATTATGTCATAAGTATTACAAGCTCAATGAGCAGGTCTTGTTCATCATACTGAAATTCAAGGATATTTTGTAGTTGATGAAGTAACTTGTCCTGCAGAAGTACATGAAGCATAAGGATTTAGTAAAGTACAACTTCAAGCAATAGTGGTAACATTACTAGTTAAGGAAACTGGTCATTGAGTAGTAGTCGTACAACTATATCAAGATCTAGTTGCAGAAATAGTGTTACAAGTACTTCAATAATTCCTTGTTGCAGAAAAATTTCAACTAGAATTAGCTGTTACATAAGTTCAACAAACATTTATCAAAGCTCAACTAGCATTAGATCAAAAACTTCAACTAACAGTATAAGTTAATGGTATACATGTACTTCAACTTGGTGTATATCAAGTGTTACAACTGACAATAGTAGGAGTAGAATTTTCAATAGGGTTTATAAGAACTCAATCATTACAACTCACACTTGTTAATGTATAAGTATAAATTCAATTTGTTCATGATACATTAGTAGAAATAATATTTCAAGTAGATGTTCAGTGATTAATAGCAGGTATATTATAAGTATGTCAATTAAAAACATAACTTGAATTAGCACTACAATTAGAAGCAACTCACTTAGCACAACTAGCATATTTAAAAGAATCATCTCAGCTTAATAATCAGTCAGAACAAGTTCTTTCTAAAGAAATGTCAACACAATCATAACTAGCTCAAAGTAATATACTATTTTCACTATAAGCAGTGATTTTTTGATCATGAGCAATAGTTTGTCAATCAAGAGAACAAGTTTTATATACTATATTTGACTGAGTTCAGACAATTCATCATATATTATTATCTACAAAATTATTAACTAGACTAATAGCAATATTTGGATTATTTACGATATCAACATCAATAATATCAGAATAAGCAGGTTCAGATGATAAAAAAGATCAGCTATAAGCATTTTGTAGATTAGAAAGAAACGTAATTTTATCTTCATCTTTAGATAAATCTATAGAAGTTCAATTGTAAACTACAAGATTTGAAGGGTTGTATTCAACTTCTCAAGTCATAGTTCACATAGGATTATAAGAATGAGGTATATTTCAATAATTATTAAAAACAAGTATTTTTTTAGGTAAAATAGTTTCAAGTTTAGGATCAGTAATATCGGTTACAATGATACTAGGCATAGCAAGTAAAGAATCAGAATTTGTATACTTAACTCTAGTAATTTTTTCATTATAATTTCATTTAATATAAGCTCTAGCTTTACTTAAATCAGCAGCGTAAGTTTTGTTTAACTTAAAATCAAAAGTTAGTGATCATTCACTTATAGCTCAAATTTGATACTCGGTTCTTGAAGGAGTTATACTATAAGTATATTCATTATCAGTTAGTGGATCAATAGGTTTTTTACTAACTTTATCAATATTTTTAATTACCGTATCTCATATAGTTCCTTCAATCCAAGCAGTTCATCATCAATATGTAATGTTTTTTGATCTATCAGGTATAGGATAAAATCAAGTTTTAACTACATACAATCACAAACTTTTCTCAACATGATTGATATCAGCAATTCTTTTAGAATCCCTTGCATTTTTACTATACCCTTGAAAACTTATAAAAGCAATAGTTCATAAAATTAATACAATTACAATTGTAACAATTAATTCTATTAATGTGAATCATTGATTTTTTTGATTGAACATTTTGTGATAATAAAAAAATAAAAGATAATTATTTTTGTAATTATCTTTTATTTCAAAAAAATTGCAAATTATATAAAAAAAAATAATTGACTATTTTAAATTATGCTTATAAAATAAAAATAACAAAGCTCCAAAATTTTTTCTTTAATATTGTAATATAAATATGTATCAAAAATAGTCAATAGTTTTTTAAAAGTTGATTAAACTTGTTATAGTATCAAAAAAGACAATAAAGTATATTTGATAAAATAATAAATTATGAAAAAGTCAATAAATAGATATAATGAAGTTGGCCCAAATTTCTCTTTTTTAAATTCCTTCACTGGACTTTTATAAGAGGATTAATTATTATAAATCCCCTCTTAGTTTTAAGTTGTGCAGGGTTCCTAATAGAAAGCTTGAAAAAACTATAGGATTTACCGTTTAAATAGTTATTTTTCATCTATATCTATTGAAACACTGAAAAACTAGTTCTTTCTATTTCACGATAATAAATTGTACAGAAAATATTACTGAAATAATACTATGTATTAATAAAGATATAATTTTTTCTTTGTTTCACCACATAAATTTAAATTAATTATAGAGAATATTTATTTCCTAATAAATTTCCTATGAAAAATAATTTAACTAATCGCATTAAAAAAATGAGTTCTGTTTCGTTAGTATTACTAATGACATTCTCATTTATTTCACCATTCCAAAATGTATTTGCTGCAGGTTCAGGATTTACTACATCTTTAACACAAGCAAATGTGTCTGTTTGAGTAAATAATCAAACAAATGTTTCAGCAACTTGAACATCAAATGTTGTTTGAGTAACTGAAGTAAAAGCTTCCCAAACTCTTACTGTTTGAGCATTACCAGCAAATACTGAAAGTGTTATAATTGGTACTTGTACAGTAACATTTACAAATTGAGCATGAACTTGAGATAATTCAACATCAGTTGATGATATAGATTGTACATGATGAGCAACTATAAATAACTATACATTAACTAACCCTTGAGTTGCAAGAACTCCAACAGAGATTGCAAATATTTTAGACACATTAATAAATGTTACTGATGCTGTTCATTGAGCACTGTCAGTTACCGCTGATACTGCTACAACAACTAAGTTTACAACTACTTGAACAGAAAATTCAGCAACAAATATTGCATTTACTGCAAGTGCTAATGTAACATCTACAACAACGGTAACTTGAGTTGTTCCAGTTACGGCTGTTGCCCAAGTTAGTACTGTAACTCCTGCAAATGTCGAAATCTGAGATACATTTAGTGTAACAATTAATTGACTTACAATTAATTATATAGCTACGGTTGCATCAGTTGCAAATGTTACAGCAGGGTTAACTTCTGCAATAAATTTATCTGCACAAGGGGTAAATGTTACAGCTGTTGATAATGCAACTATGATAACAATAACTTCTGATTTTGCAGGTACTTCATTTACACTAGTATCTAGTACTTTAAATAAACTAGCTACTCAACAAATCGTAGATTTTTTACCTACAACTCCAACTGATTGAGAGACTTTTAGAGCAACTATTAATGGTACAAATTATGATTATGTTGTAGTTTGAACAAAAACAGTTGCACAAGTTGTGACTGCATTACAAGCTCTTATGTCTACAGATTGAGCAACAACTTGTACAGATAATGTAACAAAAGTTACATGTTCTGCAGATGTAGCTTGAACAAGTTTTACATACAATGCTACAATTATATCTAATATTGTTGATATGACAATCACGCTATCTCCTGGATGGAATGTAGTTTCTACTCCAAATACTCTTAGTTCATTGTCATTTTCTAATTTAGGGGCAGGATTAACTTTTTATAAGCTAGAGTGAAATTCATTTGCTAGTGTAATAGCATCGACTTGATCTATTCAACCTTTAGAATGATTTCTAGTTAATAATACTAACTTAACTTCTGTAAACCTGTATTTAACAAATAAAATATGACTAACTCCTTCTGAAAAGTTACATAGTAAAACACTTTTATCATGATGGAACATACTTGGCACAACTACAAATGTTGCTCCATATAGTACTATTTGAACATCAGCATCTTCTATTATTGATTTAACTCAATGAGTAACAAATCCAAACAAAGTATATACAAGCTTTTCAAATACTCCAGCATATCAAACTTGAGAAGCATATTGAGTATTTATGTCTTCAAATGGTGTTTATGGATGAAATGAGTAATTATATTTCTTGCAATAATTTTATTGATACCGATTATCATATCGGTATCAATTTATAAGATTTTCTTATCATTTAATCTAAATACCTATGAAAAAAAAAATTATAACATGAGTAATTATAGCTTTTCTTTTAATTAATTTATCTGTATCAGCTACATCATTACCAAATTTTCCAATGTCAGTATGGTGAACTGTAAAAAATTGAATTAATTCAATTTTAACATGATCCGTTCAAGTATATAATTGACCAACAAAACTTTGAGAAATTGCTATTTCTTCAAATTGACAATATTGATGAAATACTGCTCTTGACCAAAAAATAACTCTAAATGAATTTACATGAAGTCTAAACTATAAATTAATTACTTGATGATTAACTTATAATTTATGATCAACAAATATAACAAAAATGACAAGTATTTGTCCAAATACTACTTGAATTACTTTTATATCAGATGTATGTCAATATGATTTAAATCTAAATTCAATTCTTCCTACTTGTGATCCAGCAACAGTTTCAGATTGAAGTGTAGATTCTTCAAGTTGTAACATAACATGTAATTCTTGATATAATTTATCATGAATATCATGTATTAGAAGTAGTAGTGGTTGAGGATGATGATATGGATGATGAACATGGACATCATGGGGAACAACTACATCTACTTGTTTAGATTCACAATTAGAATGTAAACTCATTTGAAATGAATATGTTTTAACAAAAAAAAATTGAGTAAGTTGTTCTTGATGAAATCTTGCAAAATCTTGTATTATTGTTAATAATACTTGAGGTTATGAAATTAATTGAGATATAGTTAATTGAACTGTTATAGAAAATGATAATTGAGATATAAAAATAGTTAGAGTTGATTGAACAATAATAACTTTAAAAGATATAAAAAATAATTGGGCAAAAAATTATATTATAAAGTTAATATTATCATGACTTGCTAATTGATACGATGATAATACATTTAGACCAAATCAATTTGCAACTAGAGTAGAATATTTAAAGATGGTTCTATTATCATATAAAATTGATTATTCTCAAGTTAACACTTCTTCACTTAAGTTTAATGATGTTATAAAAACTTCTTGGGAAGCAAAGGTTATAGCTAAAGCAGTAGAATTAAATATTGTTGATTGAAATAATGATAATTTTAATCCCAGTAAATATATATCTAGAGCAGAGGCTATGAAAATATTAATGTGAACTTGAGATTTTCAATTTAAAACTAATCAAATTTCCAGCTTTATAGATGTAAGTTGATGGCCTATTAAGTATATAGAATCTGCTAACACTCTATGAATTGTTAATTGACAAGTGTTAAATTGAAATTCATTGTTTAAACCTTTTGATAATATAACAAGAGCAGAGGTAGCTAAAATAATTATTAGATCAATGGAATTTAGATAGTTATATTAAAATAACTAAAGATTTATTAGATGATTTCTGTATTATACAGGATTCATCTTTTTTTTGCATTGATAGCTATTAATATTAAGATTAACTAAATAAAATAATTTTTCAACTCATAATAAAAATTAAATTTTGAAAAACAATAAAAAACAGAGCATCATAAATAAAATCTTTTTATAAAAATAACAAAAATAAGGGTAATTTTAAATATATAGCAAAAAATAAAATTAGTATTTTGTCAAAGAAAAATAAAAAATAATTTTGATAAATTTAATAAAAAGTAAATAATAAATATATAATTTTATTATTATTAGAAAATTATGAAAACAAAAAAAATTAAGTGATTTACTTTAGTAGAATTAATAGTTACAATTGTTATATTAATAATACTATGAACAATATCAATAATAAGTTTTGAGTGATATACAAAAAATTCAAGAGATAGTGTAAGAATAGCAGATTTAAGTTTGATGAGAAAAACTTTAGAGTTATATATAACAAAAGTATGAACATACCCAACTCCTACCAATTCAGTAGATATAACATACTCTTGATCATTAATATGGAAACAATGAACTTTTTGAGAGTCAACGTTTATAAATGTGGAAAAACTTGATAAATTACCATTAGATCCTTTAGTTAATACAGAATATACATATTCTATTACAAAAGCCTGAACTGAATATGAGTTAGCATGAGTACTTGAAAAAAATACATTAACAAAAATTAATGGGGTATATAAAACATATGCAGATTGAGAAAATGCTAGAGCTTTAGTTGAATGAACATATAATTGAAAAATGCTCCAAACACTAACTTGAACTAATTGTGATATATTAGCATTACCATCAATAGTTACATCTGACGATACGAAGACAACAGTACAAGAGATAATTTATAGTTGAAGTCTTGTATATGATTGATTTTGAAATTTACCACCAACATACAAATCTTCTAAATTTAATATATATTGAGGATTTAATTATAGACCAAGCTTGCAAAATTTAGTTGCATATAGTGATAATTGAAGTTGTCAAGATTTACAAGCAAATACTACAACATGAGCGATTGAAAGACATAAACTATTTTTATGATTACAAGATAGTTATAGTTGAAGTGTATTATCATGAAATGCTGAATTTAACACATTATTAAATCCTTCTCAAGATTGATGAGAGTGATTTATCTTAGGTCTTTTTAATAAAACTGAATACTTAAATACAAAAAATTCATGATCAAATACATCATTTACACTTAATACATCTGTTATTTCTGATAGTCAAACTGCTACAATAACTGATAATTGTATAATATCTCCAACTTGATACATATCATCAAATACTGCAGTAGCTACAATTTCTTGAACAACTATAACTTGAATTTCAAGTTGAACAACTCTTATAACACCGATTTGATGAAATTGTGATAATTTTTTACCAAAAGAATTAACTGTTGTTCATGTCATACCAGAGTTTCCATTTGATAAGTTATCTGAAAGCACAATATTTAAATATGATAACAATTCAAGTTGGTCAAATATATCATTTCAGGGATATTGAAGTCATGATTGACATAAAACAGTTAAATTGTATGTCCCAAATTGAGTTGCATGAATTTGAATTCCATTATGAGAAAATATGCCAATAACAGAATTTTCTTATACAGTATATCAATCCAGTAATTCAAATACAGATGGACATTATCTAGCTGTAAATCAAGTACCATCAGATTGAGATGCAAGAGTATATAATGCTCAATGAGCTTTTTATACATCAGCGTTTACTCCTCATACGAGTTTGTGAACATGGAAATCAACTCAATTTTTCAAGGATAAAATACTTAATACAAATTACATATATCTTTCATCACAATGATGAGACCCATTTTATGTAGAATTTTACGTAACAACATGATCATTTAATCTTGAATCAAATTCAATAGTTTTTTATAAGACTACAAATATAACAGATTCATGTAAAGTTTCTCCGACTTGATATACGTCATCCAATCCTGAAGTTGCTACTATATCAGGTTCTACAATTATTTGAGTTTCTGCCTGAACTACAACAATAACTCCTGTATGATGAAATTGTGCAAATAGTCAATGAAAGCCACTTACAGTGGTGTGAACTCCTCCAACAGATATATCATATCCTTTTGATAATTTAGTAAATGGAAGAGATGAATCATATTTGAAATATGATAATAATTCAAGTTATACAAATATAACATTTCAATGATACTGAAGTCATGACTGACATAAAACAGTTAAATTGTATGTTCCAAACTGAGTAGCTTGAGTTTGAATTCCTTTATTAAAAATGATGTCAATAACAAGGTTTTATTATACAGTATATCAATCTAGTAATTCAAGCACAGATTGACATTATTTAGCTGTAAATCAAGTTCCATCAGATTGAGATGCTAGAGTATATAATGCTCAATGAGCTTTTTACACATCAGCCTATACACCTCATTCAAGTTTATGAACATGGAAGTATACAGATTTTTTTACAAACAAGATACTTTATAATAATTACATATACCTTTCATCACAATGATGAGACCCATTTTATGTAGAATTTTATGTAACTACATTATCAAACTAGTATAAAAAAGAGTATAATTTTTTTAAATTATACTCTTTTTTATATATAATAATTCTAATCGAAAAAATCAAATACATCTAAAAAACTTTTCTTTTCTTGATGTTTTTTTGTTTGGTATTTTATTTTTTTATCAGGATCTTTATACCATTCGTTATCAAGTTTTTCTTTATCATAAATTTTTTCGGCTTGTATAAGTTTTTCAAGTTCTCATTTGTCTAGCCAAATTCATCTACATTCAGGACAATAATCTACTTCAACTCATCTTTTTTCTGTCATTAACAACGTTACATCAATACAAACAGGACATTTCATAATAATTTAGTTAGATAATAAAACATAAAGATTATACAAGAAAAATAATTTTTTCAAAAAGTTTGATTATTTAATCGTTTTTTGACAAATAAGATTATATAAATAAACTTTAAATAAATTACCCGTAACAAATTATTATGTTTGATTTTTTAAAGAAAAAAGCACAAATTGAATTTTATCTAGACCAAAATGAAATAAGCTTATGATGAAAACTTAAATGAAAAGTTGTAATTAAAACTAACTCAAATTTTACATCAAAGTCGTTAAATATAAGTTTATCTTGGACAGAGAGATGAATTTTTTATAATGAAAAACCATTTATAAGAAATATACAATGAGAAACACAGTATTTTTCATCAGATGTAAAAGAAATCTTATTTGATATTGACTTCGTGAATATTCAAGAACTAGAATTATGGTATGATAAATATGCAAGATGATCAGTTAGCGATGAAGAAGCAAATCATAAAGCATTTTTAGATGAAATAAAAGAACCATGGGTAATAAAAGTTGATTTTGATATTCCTTGAATTAAACCATCTATAAAAAAAGAAATAAATATTATTTAACTTTTTTCTCAAAGTAATTTTTCTTTGTATAATACAAATTATCCTCTATAAGTTTTCTATTTTTTGCAATCAAATCTCAGATAATTCAAAGAGCTATAAATTGTACAGCAATAGTTAAACATACTCAAGAAAGTATAAGGGATTGGATTTTTCAAGTATTTACTGGATCTTGAGAGAAAAAATACAAAAATCTTATAATTCAAACGATTCAAACCAAGAAAAAAGGAGAAGATAATAAGAAAAATATTTTTAATGGATTATACATAGCATAAACTCTAAAAAGATTTATCAAAGATTTTCTCATATGTTGCCAAATAGACTTAAAAAGTCTTGATTCACGAGTAGGTTTATTTGTAGTTATTTTTATACTTTCTATTTTTAATCTTTTTGCTCATGCTTGTACAATTGTATCAAGTACATAACTAAATCTAGAAGAGACATTTAGTTGTAATAAAGATTCTTTGCTATAAGCTCTAAATCAACTAACTGTATCAGGGACATCAGTTCAAGATAAAAATCTAACAAGACTACTTCAAAGCCATTGAAAAAACTTTTTTATAGGAGAAAAATGCTTAATTTTTTTTGTTTGCCTATCACTTATTACAATCTGAGCTTTTCATTCTATTATAGGTTTAACTAAATCAGGAATGTATTTTCAAGGATATTGATTATCTCAATCAGTATTTACAAGTATGTCAGCACCAAGTTCCAATGCTTTTTCTTGACCAGATTTAAAAGCAACTCAAAGTCATTTATTTCAAATATGTTTTACTATATGAGTAACTCATAATTCTTTTGCTACTTCAATTGTCTTGTCTGTTGATCAATCATCAATAATCATAGTTTCAATTATATCAATTCAGTCAATTTTTTTTGGTATATCAGCCATTACCAAAGGTAAAGTTTTTTCTTCGTTTAGACAAGGAATTTGAATTATTAGTTTCATTTTTTGTTAGATTATGATTATTTATTAAATTATAAGAGAAATATGATTTTTGTAAAATAAAGTTAAAATATTATCCTGCAAATGTTCATAAGGTAATACAAATTATTACAAGAAGTGCTATAAAATAATCCTTTTTTTCAGGGACTTCCTTAAATACGAAGTAAGCAAAAATCATATTTGAAAAAATTGTTAATAATCCTAAAAGAGTTGTTTGAATAATTCAAACTTCAGAAACTAGATAAGCATAAACAAATCATACAAGTAACCGAACAGTACTTTCAAAATTCATAAACATAACCATTTTTTTTGAAGTTTGCCTAACTGTCAATAAAAATTCTTTTTTATAATTAATCATTGCAAGAGCGGCTAAAAAAGCAAATATGTTTCAATAAAAAATAGATTCTAAAGGACTTATAGAAATAAGAATGTAAGCAATTAAATTTGATTTTATAGAATAAATGAAACTTCACAAAACCACAGAAAAAGCATATTTATTAAAGCTTATATTTTTGAAATCTATACTTCAAACAATCAGTATAAATCAAGCAAGTAACACAAATAAAAAAGCTTTAAATGAAATTCAAGAGAAAAATAGAAATCATAAAATTACAGTGAAAATAGTTTCAGCTTGTTGATAAGGTGTAAGCACAGCTACTTTCTCATTTTTATAAGCATATGCAAATAAAAAACTTACTCAAACACTCATCGGTCATAAAAGACAAAAAATAAGCAAATTTTTTAAATTCAAAATATGATTAAACTCAATTATATTGAAAAAAACACAAAAAAAATAAGTTAGAGAAATAATACTTAAAGATACTCACCAACTTGCAAACTGATATCAATAAGGAGAAATTTTATCCTCAGCAGTTAATACTGATTTTTTATAAGCTATATCTCACAAAGAATTTAAAATAGCTCAAATTATTCAATAAAACATAAAAGATTATTTATTAAAATAAATTTCATAAAATTACACAAGAAATTACAACAAATGTAATCAAATATTCTTTTTTTGTAGGAATCTCTTTAAAGAAAATATATCAAAAAACAAGATTTGTCAATATACTTAAAAGTGATAATAATGAAGTTTGTACAATTCATATTTCAGAAATCAAGTAAGCATAAATTATTCAAATCAAAATCCGACTAAAGCTCTCAAAAATCATGTAAACAACCATTTTTTTATCGGTTTTATTAATACTTTTTTTAGATTCGTTTTTAAAATATACAAGTAACAATGCACAAATAAAAGTAAATAAGTTTGAATACAAAATAGAATCAAGTGGAGTAATTGAAATAAGTAAGAAAGCAAGTAAATTAGACTTAACTGAGTAGATTATACTAGATAACATTATAGCAAAAGCATATTTATTGAACTTCAGATTCTGTTTATCAAAACTTCATAAAAGTAAAGTAATTCAAGCAATAAATACAAAAATAAAAGATATATAAGAAATTCATGAGAAAAATATAAATCAAAAAATTACAGTAAAAATTGTTTCAAATTGTTGATAAATAGTCAAAACAGATATTTTTTCATTTTTATATGCAAAAGAAGATAATAATCATCAAAATACATTTATACTTCAGATAATGAAAAAAATAGAAATTATTTTTAATATAAGTATGTTTGTTATTGATTGAAAATCAAAGATAATAGATATAAAATAAAAAAAAGAAATCAACAATACATAAAAAAATCAACTCACAAACTGATATCAAGAGTTTGATAATTTTGATTTACTAACTATTACAGATTTTTTATAAGCCAAATCTCACACAGAAGTAAGTAAAGCTCAAATTATTCAATAAAACATATATTAGCTATTTATTACTTCTCTAAAAAAATCAATTATTTTTTGACCAAGACTTTTTTTTACATATTTTTTTCAACTTGATTTTTCCTCAACTTTATTCAAACTATTTTTTATATCTATATGATTTTCTTGAATTTTTACAAGTTTCTTATCAATAACATATAAAAATCATCAAATTATATTCATTCAAACAGATGATTTAGGATTAATCTTTGTCACAATTATAGATAATGCAGAATTGATTTTTTTAATAGTATGTTTTCTTGTTACTTCATCAGTTAATGATTTCTTATAGTCATCTTTTGTTATTCTAAAAGTTTTAGGGATTACTTTATCTATATCCTTTGTATTTTCAATTTCCTCAATTTCATCAAAAATTTCTTCAATTTCTTTTTGGGAAATTACATCAAATTCAACTATGTCTTCAACCAAATCTTCAGTTCTATCATCAAGGACTCACTTATCAAGCATATTTTTTAGTTCATATAAATTGTTTTCCGCTTGCTCTTGAACTTCTATTTTTTCTTTTTGTTTTTTTGATTTTTCTAGATTTTCTTTGTTTATTTCAGCCTCTTTTTTCTTTAACTTTTCATTATTTTTATCACTTTCTTCTTTTAATATTCATGAATTTATAGACATATTTAAATATTTTAATAAATAAATTAGACTCATTATATCAATAATTTTATATTTTGTAAAAGAATTTCTTTAAAAGCCTCAATTTTTTAAATTAAGGCTTTATCTACTTTAATAAAATTTATCATTTTACAGATAATCTACGATTTGTCTGAGATGGAGGAGTTCAATCAAGAGATTTTAAAAGTTTTCATCATATTTTATAAACAACATATTTTACCTCATCTCATTTATTACTAGGTGCATTTTGATTTTTTTTTCAACCAGTATTATTCATTCTAAAACAATCCAAAGCCATTATTAAATATGTTAACTGCTAATAATTATATTATACTTAAAAAATTAAATAATCAAATTACAAGAACTAAATCAGATTTTCAATTATATCCTTTACAGCATCCCTATTTTTTACTTTTTTAAAATTATCTAGCTTGATTTTTTTATATCATTCTTTTAAGAAATTAACAATTCTATTTACATCTTTTGAAAAAAATCACATATCATTTCTTTCAAGAAAATCTATATTTTCCTCTTCTTGTCAATAAATAAAAAACGGAATAATCATATATACATCTTGTGCAATACATTCAGAAACCAAAGCTCAACCAGGTTTTGATATAAATATATCAATATTTTTTAGGTCATCTTTGATATTTATAAAACTGCTAAACTCAAATTTAGAGTGATTAAAATTATTCTGAAGTTTTCAAAATACTAAATCATTTCTTCATTTAATAATTATTACTTTCTTATAGAAACTTTCTTTTTCAAGACTCTTAAGTAGCTTTGCTGAAAAATCATAAGAAAAAGCTGTCAATAGTATAGCAATAACATCATTTTTTAGAACAGATTTATCTAAAAAATATTTTCTTTCAAGAGGAAAAAATGTTGATATTATATCATCTTTTCTTTTAGGTAATTTATTTTCTAAATATTTTTTTGAAAATTTATCTACTACAAAAAATTTATCAATATATTTATCTTCAAAATACCATGGATATGGAATAGTAGCATCTGTAATTACAACTCAAAATTTAAAATTATAACCATATTTTTCTTTATAATTTCAAACAAAGTATTGAGAAACAGGGAACACAGAAATTATATAATCAGGAATAAACTCATTTATAACTTTATCAACTATTTGTGAATATTTGTTTACAAAATATTTTTTTGCAAAAATATTTCAAATATGAAGTTCAAGTAACTTTAAGTAATATTTCCGAAGCAATGGATAATCTTCAGCAAAAAATTTATACAATCTTTGAGTTGATTCTTTTGATTCAAACATATCTGCATAGTCAAAAACTCTTACAATTTCTCACTTTTCTTCCAAATAATTTTTAATACTATTTTTCGCTACATTATGTCCATCTCAAAAACTTCCAGTTAAAATTAAATATTTTTTATTCATAATAAACTAAAAAAATAAACCGTTAATTTATTTTATACTAAATTAAAGGTTTTGTAAAATTAAGAGGATAAACTAGAAATCCCAACCTCATTTCATAGAACTAGATTGAGTATAATTAGTTACAGTTGACTCAAAAAAGTTTCATTTTTCACTATTATTGTCTTGTAGTCTATCAAGATGTTTAAACGGATTAGTAATTACTTCAGGATAAAGAGCATCAATTCAAAGCAAAGTTAGTCTTTGATTTGCAAGCCATTTTGTATAATTTTCTATATTTATATCACTCATCCCAATCACACTTCAAGCAATTATATGTTTACTCCATTTTATCTCTTGTTCTACTGCAGTTCTCATCATATCCAAAATCAGTTTTTCATCATAAATTTCTGGAAATTCTTTTTTTATTTCTCTTATTATATTTGAAAACAAAGTCACATGAGTAAGTTCATCTCTTCTTATATAATTTATCATCCTATCAGTTGCAACCATTTTTGCTTGATCAGCCAAAGTATCAAAAAAAGCAAATCAGTTATAAAAGTAAAGTCACTCAAGTAAATAATTTCAAATTATTCATCTAAACAAGTTTTTTTCACTTGGGTTATCTATAAAATCTTGATAAATTCAACCTATAAACTTATTCCTCTCAAGAAGTATCTCATCATCTCTCCAAAAATAATAAATCTCATCTCTTACTTTTGATTCAACAACAGATTCCAAAATTGTTGCATAACTTTGAGAATGAATTGCTTCTTGATAAGCTTGTATAGAAAGTATCAGGTTTACCTCAGGAGCAGTTATATAATCATTAAAATTAGGTAAATTAACTGTTTGGATACTATCAAGAAAAATTAAAAATGACAAGATTCATTTATAAGCTCTTTGTTCTCATTCACTAAGTTCTTTTTTAAAAACAACACTATCTTCACCAAGTCAACTTACTTTTTCAGGTATCCAAAAATTACCAATCATAACAGTATAAAGACTGTTAGCCCAATTATATTTAGTATTATTTAACTGAAATAATCAAGTAGTATTTCACTTGATTATTGTTCTTTGCTCAACTAAATCATCTCAAGCAGGGTTAAATATAGGGTTCTGGTTTATTTTGGTCATAATGTATAAATTATATGAAATATATGAAATATATAAAATTTGTTAAATAATTCTTTAAAAATCTTCTCAAAAAGGTAATTGTAATTTAATAATATATTTTAAATATTATTTTTCTATAGTTATTAAGCATTTAATATTCAATGGATATAGTCTTTGAAACAAACTCTCAACTAGGGTTAATTTTATAACATTTTAGTATAAAATCTGATTTTTTTGATCAAGTTTTACTTAATGTAAATATATAATTACTTGATGGATTAAAACTTTCTCAAAAAGATGTTCATAATTTCTCATATGTTCAAGATGCATTTTTTTTGTATAAAATAGTTGATAAATAACAACTTTTATAATTTGAACCAGCTTTCCAATAAAATTTATATTTATCAACATAAGTAGTTACTTTTGAGTATCAAAAACTTAATGTATTTGCAGCCTCTTCAGCTTTAGCTTTGGCTTCTTCTTCTTGCTTTTTCTTTAATTCAATTACAGCTTCATCACTTTCTTTCTGATCTTGTATTTGACTTAAATTTTTTTCAACTAACATCTTTGCTTTACTAATTTGATCATCTGTCAAGATACAGTTTCAATTATCACTTATCATTTTATATAAACGGCTAGCACTACTATGTATATATGAACACCGACTTCAGTTCACTTCACTTCAATACTTTATTTGAGAGTAGTTTGATAAATTATTATCTTGTCTATTATTTGTTTTTCCTATTCAAGAAGAACAATCATAACTTTTATATTCCGTATATGTATAGTAAAATTCACATGAATTTGTTACTGTCTGATTATTTCATACACTAGAATCAGGTTTACTATTTCAACAAACTATTTTATTTATACATGATCAGTTTGCCCAAACTCACCATGAAGATTTATTATAAGTTCATATATTTCAAGAGTAATTTGCTGATCAAGGATTATTCTTGTATGGACTTGTAGATGTAGAACAGTTTTTTTCATAACTTAAATAATAAGGATATCACTTATAATTACAGTATCCCCATGCCGTCTTGTCTGTTGCCCACAAGGCATATCTTAATCAATTTATAGAATAAAAAGGTGATTGAAAAGTAGTTCATATATTACTAGTATTAGAATTAGCTCAAGTTCAAGAAGTCATAGTTGTAGTACCTGTTGATGAAAAACCAGAACTAGTTGTAGTACTTGTTGATGAAAAACCAGAATTAGTTGTAGTAGATAAATCTGAGAAAAAGTCTGTAAAATCATTAGAATCATTATATTCTTCAATTAAATTACTAACTCCCTCTTCAAGATAAGTAATCATTGAATTTATTTTATAGTTATTACTATATTTATTTTTTAGAGTACTTAACGAAGCTTTTATATTGTTTAATGTTTCTTCATAATTTTCTTTTTCTTTGTATGTTTCTAGTTTGCTTATAAATTCATCTAGTTTATCCTTATATAAAATATTTTTAGTAGTTGAAGATATATCACAATTTAATGAAGCATTACACATAAAATAATTGTATCAATTAACACTTGAAAAACAAATACTCCTTTCATAATTTTTAAATTCTTGTTTTGTTTCCAATGCATTATTACAATCAGTAATAGATTCATAATTATCAGATAATATATATCATTTGCTTGTATAATCGTCAAGTTGGTCCTTTGTTATATAATAATCTGCATGAGCTACAATAACGATAAGAAAAGATAAAAAGACACCTTTTAAAAAATTTTTCATATTTTATTTTATAAAATTATAAACAAATTAATTATATGAAAAAATAAAAATATTCAATAAAAAAACTAACATTTAGTGTTAGTCATTTAAAAAAACACAAATTATAATCACATTTTTTCATCTATATATAAAGCATTTTCTTCTGTTCACATTAAAGGAGGAATATTATCATTAAACATATAAGTTATCTCATTAATTCAATTTCATAGTATTTTTTCAACAAAATCAGAGAATTTACCTGTTAGCATATTTACTTCTTCTTCAGGAATTCAAGATTTTAAAAATATCTCAGGATAAAATGCTATAGTTGCTTTACTTCAATAATAATCAGCTAATCTATCTCCTAATCATGGATTGGCTTCTCTAACTTGATTTATTTTACAAGACATTTTTGAATCCAAATCATTTACAAATAAAGGAGATTTATAATTCATAGAATATAAACAATTATAAATTAAATTTTTACAATTATACATATAAATTATTATAAAATCAAAAAAATGGTTAATTTTTAACCATTTTTTTGGGAATTAATTATCAAATTTATATCTATTATATTATTTGTAGTTTATCATATATCTAAATCAGTGTTTTTTCATAGATTTTCAATTATTTCTTCAGGTGAAAGAGATAATACGTTTTCAACAAATTTTAAATAATTTTCTATTATTTAATATAAAAATCAATAAGCATTTCATTGTTTGTAATCTGAAATTATTTCATAAAATCTGTTTAAAGAATTTTTGTCTGAAAATAATCAAATTCAACTGGATAAATAGTTACTGTTTCATACAGATGTGTATATTGGACTCATTAAATATACAGATTCAATTTTTTTGAAGTCTATGTTTGTTGGAGTTCAATAATATGGATTGTTTCATCATTTACTTATAATAAAAGTATAATCTTCATTTGACATCAATTCTCAACTGATTTTTTCAAGTTTATATTTGAATAAAGTTGAAGTAAATGATGTAATTCACTTTTTGCTAACTTCAAAATTTATTCAATATATAATTCAAGAACTTCAATAAATGTATTTTCATCAAACTAAGAAAGGATATGTAATTGAAATAGACATATATTTTTCACTTACACTTAAATCATTAGGCTCTTGTTTTAATTGTTCAACAGTGATTCAAGGATTTGCATAATGAACATAAGTTATTATAGGCTTTCAAAGTTTTAAGTAAATATACTTTTTATCTTTTAAATTATTTTTTATAAAATCATCACTTATTTTCAATGCTTCTTTTTTTGTTAAGTTATCAATATTAGATGAATTAGAATTTGGATTGTTTACATATAAACTACAATTTTTTAAATCAAAATTATATTCATAATCTCAGTCCATAAATGATAAAGCAGTAATATCATACTTATCTAGTCAAAGAGATTTTAGTACTTCACTTTTTGCACAACTTACTTTATATAAAAACTGTATTTTATTTTCTAAAACTTTATTTAAATCATCTTTATTGTAAGTATAAGTTGCTGGTACATAATTTTCATCAGGAATGTATATATCTGCAAAAGTTTTTCAAAGAAAGCCTAAAATTAAAAACAATATAATAATAAATTTCTTTTTCATAAAACAATATTTTAACAAATAAACTATTCCTTTTCACTATTATCTATTCACAATTTATCCACTACAACTTACACATTCTTTTACTTCCAAACTCATACTTCTTACATAATAAATAGTCTTAATTTGGCTTTCCCAAGTCCATATATAATAACTGTAAAGTTCAGCAGGAGATACTTTTTCTGGGTTTATAATCCACTCAAAACTCAAACTTTGATCAATCCACTTGTAAATCACACTCATCATATCAATCACATCTTTCATATTTAAGTTTACATATTCTTTATAATACCAAAAATTATCCGGAGTCAAATTTGGTGCTACATTTACTGTTGAAGCAAACTTATTAGTTTCAACAAAATACTTTTTGTAAATTGGTAATACAGAAGCTGTAGTTCATACAACTAAAGCAGTTGAAGTATTTGGTGCAGGAGCCAAGTGATAGGCAAATCTTACTCAATATTTTTTTATATCTTCAATAAGATTAATCCAATCATCACTTATAGAAGAATTTTCTTTATACCATTTTGCATCTTTTCAAAGCAAGATTCATTTTGACCAATCACTTCACTCGTAAACTGGATAAACTCATCTTTCTTTTGCCAGTTCATTTGATGCTTTTAGTGTCGCATAAGCATATTTTTCAAATAATTTATCAGTATAATTTCTAGCCTCCTCACTATCATAGTTTAAGTGACTTACTGCTAAGTGTTCAGCAAGTCAAAGGAACCCCAGTCAAACTGATCTATATTTTTTAGCAGTTAACTCTGCTTCTTTGATAGGATAGAAATTCAAATCTATAACATTATCAAGTATTTTCATAGCAATTGGTATGATTTTCTGTATCTCTTTATCAGTGTTTACTTTTGCTACATTTATTGATGCAAGATTACAAACTACAGTATCTCAAGGTTCATACTTTATAACTATTTTTCAGTCTTCTATTTCTTCCTCTATAAATTTTGATACACTAGTATTTTGACAAATTTCTACACAAAGTTGAGTAGAGTATACCATTCAGGCATGTTTATTAGGATTAGCTTTATTTACTGTATCTCTAAAAAAGGTATAAGGCATACCAGTTTCAACAACAGTTTTCAAAAACTTTTTAAATAATTCTTTTGCATTTATAGTTTCCTTCATTTCTAAATCATCTCTTTTTTCAAGTTCAATATAAAATTTTTCAAATTCTTCACCATAAAAATCTTGCATTTTCTTTCAGGTTTTATCTGTTACTTCTTTTGGATCAAATAAAGTGAAACTAGCATTTTCTTGGACTCTCTTCATAAATATATCTGGAACAGAAATAGCGGGGAAAACGTCATATGCCTTTCTTCTTATATCTCAAGTTTCAGTTTGTAAATCCAAAAAATCATATATATCCCTATGCCATATATCCAAAGTAACACTTATAGATCACATTCTTGCCCCAAGTTGATTTACAGCAATTGCAGTATCGTTTATTACCTTTATCCAAGGATTTACTCATCCAGAAGCTCATTTTATACCTCTAATTGATCATCATTTTGCTCTTATATTACCAAGATATACTCCAATTCATCAACCATATTTTGAGATTTGAGCCATATTTTCTACATTGTGATAAATAGATCTCAAATCATCATCTACATTTAATTTAAAACAACTTGAAAGTTGATGAAAATTAGTTCTTGAGTTAAGTAGTGTAGGAGTAGGAAGTGAAATCTTTTGTAAAGAACAAGCATCATAAATCTTTTTTGCTATTTCAAGTCTATTTTCTTCTTTTTCAGGAATAGCCAAAAACAATGCTGCACTCATATACATCTCTTGAGGTAACTCTTTTATAATTTTATTTGGATTTAAAAGATATCTTTTCTTAAACATAAAGATAGTTGTATAGTTATAAGTGAAATCTCTATCTTTTTTTATGTATTCTCAAGCTTTTTTTATATCTTCCTTGCTATAATACTTATAATAATCTTTATAATAATGCCCAAGTTTTATGTATTCATCAAATAAGTCTTTATATGTTTTTCAAGTATAAATATCATCAATAATTATATTTCTATTTTTAGAAGCTTCTTTGTATAAATCAATAGTCATAAATCTACTTGCAATAAATTGCCAATCACTATTTTCTATACTTATCAAATCTATACTAGCCTTAACAAGCATTTTTGTTATATCAGAAGTCTTGATTCAATCAACAATATAGTTTTTCAAAACTTTTTCTATTTCCTCAAATTTACAAGTTTTTTCAAGTCAATTTACAACTCTTTTGTAAGTTTTTTTTACTTTACTAATATCAAAAGTTTCTTTTGTTCAGTCTGATTTAACAACTTTAAGTGAATGTTGTGCAAGTTTTTTTTCTAATTTATCCTTCTGTTTTTCTCTTTCTTTTGCTCTCTCTCTTCTGTAAACTATATAAGCTTTAGCTATTTTAAATTTTCAAGCCTCCATTAAACTATTTTCAACAGCATCTTGAATTTGTTCTATAGTTAAAATATCTTCAGAATTATGGTTTTTAAAATGATTAATGGTTTTTTCAACTATATTATCAACATCACTTAAATCTTTTTCAAGACAAGCATCATATGCTTTCAAAATAGCATTTTTTATCTTTGACTTATCAAAATCAACTAAATCTCAAAGTCTATTTTTTATTACAGTTAATTCCATTTTTGCTTATTTAAAAATAAAAAATAAAAACATAATATATAGGTCATATAATCATAATTAAAATTAATCAAATTACTAGTAAAAGTATAACAATTAAGTTTAAAAATTGTTAAAAACCAGATAAAGATAGTATTTAAATCAAAGATTTGTTTTTTTATTATAAGATTATTAAATATAAAATAAATCTTATGTCAACTCAAAAACTTCTATGTAACTTGAAAAAACAAGAAAAAAAATGATAATGACTCAGAGTAAGAATTATTATAAACATAAAATAAAAACCTAACAAATATATGATTCAGAAAAAGTTGTTTTAATAATCATAAAAAACAGTAATAATATTATATTAAACTTATTTTCTAATATCTAACAAATGAAAAAATCAATAATTCATAAATTCAATCAACTATCAAATAGTAAAACCAAAGCCTTTACACTAGTAGAACTAATAGTAACAATAACAATCTTAGCAATCTTATGAACAATAGCATTTATAAGTTTTCAATGATATAGCAAAAACTCAAGAGATAGTGTAAGGATATCAGATACAAAAAATGCAGAGAAATGATTAGAGATATTTTCATTAAAATCTGGAAGATATCCAGAACCAGATACTTCAATTATACTAGTAGGATGAACAGAAGAAATAAAACAGTGAATTATATGAGAAAATGTAGTAAGATCAATAGATTTAAACACAATTCCATTAGATCCAAAGACTTGAACAAATTATATATATAGTGTATTTTGAGATGGACAGTATTACCAAATAGCCTATGAAAGAGAAAATTTAACAACAGGGGTAATAAAAAAGGCAAATGCAGAGGAAACAGAAGTGATAGTGTTATGAAACTATAGTTTTGATCCAAGTCTACCAAGTTTGATAACAGTAAAAGATAGTGTATGAAGTGGATGAATATATGATCCAAGTGTATGTTTTATAGTGAACTGATGAGAAAACAAACTGGATAGTAAATCTTGATCTTGTCTAAAAAAAGAAGATATGATTTTAAAAAACTATGATGATAGATTGGTATGATACTGGGATATGGAGACATTAAGTTGAACAACATTATTAGACTTAAGTTGAAATTGACATAACGCAACTTTTTCTTGAACATATACTGAAGCTACATGATGAATATTATGATGAGCTTTACAGTTTCAAACTTGATGATATATAGTAGAAAATTCAGCTTGATTTAATAATTACAAAGATTTGACAATAAAAGTTAATTTTTTTACATTATATGATGAATACGATACATGGAGTCAGTATAATACTGGAACAACATCTTATATAACCTATCATTCTATAATAAATAGACGGGATTGTTCTATTACATGTACTCAATCTTGAGCTTTTCGGATTTGATTATCAGATAAAGAAATTCAAAATTATTGAATATGAATACAATGATATGATATATTAAAAACACCTTATATATACAAAAACATTACAAATTCAGAAATTATGTGAACAAAGAAATGGTATGAATTAGTTTTAGTTAAAGAAAATTATAAAAAACTAAAAATATATTTAAATCAAAAATTAATTTTTGAAAAGATATATAATAACGAAATTTTTAACTCAGAAGTTCCTTTTTATATTGGAACATCTGGGCATGCATTAGCAAAAAAACAAAATCCATGAGTAATAGATGATGTAAAAATTTATAATAGTGTATTATCAGAGAAAGAAATTTTACAACAAGCAAAAATAGCATGATTTTAATTTTTAATTTATAGATAATAAAAATCTAAATATATTTTAATTGCTAAATTACACTTATGAAAAAATCAATAATTCATAAATTCAATCAACTATCAAAGAGTAAAACTAAAGCATTTACACTAGTAGAACTAATAGTAACAATAACAATCTTATCAATCTTATGAACAATAGCATTTATAAGTTTTCAATGATATAGTAAAAGTTCAAGAGATTCAGTAAGGATATCAGATATAAAAAATGTTGAAAATTGACTAGAATTATTTTCCGTAAAATCATGAAAATATCCAGATCCAGATTCATCAACGATATTGATATGATGAACAGATGAAATAAAACAGTGAATCTTATGAGAAAATGTAATAAGGACAATAGATATAAACAAAATTCCTTTAGATCCAAAAACATGAAGAAATTATATATATAGCGTATTTTGAGATGGACAATATTATCAAATAGCTTATGAAAAAGAAAATTTAACAACAAGCATATTAAAAAATGTAAATGCAGAAGAAACTGAGGTAGTAGTAAAATGAAACTATGATTTTGATCCTACTTTACCAAGCTTGATAATAATAAAGGACAGTGTTTGAAGTGAATGAATATATGCGTCTTGAGTATGTTTTATAACAAATTTATGAGAAAATAAATTAGATAGTAAATCATGAAGTTGTCTAAAAAAAGAAAATATGGTTTTAAAAAATTATGATAATTGATTGCTTTGATATTGGAATTTTGATGAGATATGATTTATAGATAATGACAATGTATATTGATGAACAACTTTTTTTAAAGATTATTCATGAAACAATTATAATGCATTTAATAGTTGAGCATATTTGTGAACTTGATATATTGCTCCAATTCAAACCTGATGATATCTTTGAAAATGAATATATTTTGAAAGATGAGCTTTATATTTAGGTTGAATAGAAGAATATATGTTATATCCATATAAGACTTTTTCTATATCTTTGATAGCAAATTTATATGATTATAAAAATCCTTATCCATACCTTATAAATTCATATCATTCAACATTTAATATTTCTTGTCATGATTATCCAATTTGCAATTGACAATATAATACAGAATATTTATGATATCAATTAATAAGCAAGAATCAATCTTGAGCAATTATAGTAGCACAAAGATGATATGTCCCATGAAATGTTATACCAACAAATAAATTTTTTATATATACTTTTACATATGATTGAATAAATCTAAAAACATTTGTAAATTGAATACTAAAATGATCAATTCAAAATAAAGTTTATAATTATACATATTATGACATAAGTTGAACTAGATTAGATAGAGTTGTTAGATTATGATGATGATCAAATAATTTAAGAGATTTTTATTGAGTAATTGATGATGTAAAAATTTATAATAGGACATTATCTGAAAAGGAAGTCTTACAACAAGCCAAAATAGCATGATTTTAAAAATCCCATACTTTCTAATTAGAAATATATGATTAAAAAATGAATTAATAAAGAAAAAGCAATGAAAATAAAGAAAATCAAATCAAAACTGTGTACACTAACAAAATTGAAAATAAAATGATTTACTCTAGTTGAGATAATAGTTGTTATGGTAATTATAATATTACTATGAACTATTTCTCTTTTAGTTTTTACAACATATAATAAAAGTGCAAGGAACTGAGTTAGAGTTACTGATGCAAAAAATATTGAAGATTGACTAAATATGTTTTTTGCTGATAGATGAAGATATCCTGAACCAGACAGTTTTACTATACTAAGCTGATGAACGGTTGAGATAAAACAATGAATTATATGAGAAAATGTAGTAAGAGCTATAAGTTTAAATGATATACCATTAGATCCAAAATTATGAGTAAATTATACTTATAGTATTTTCTGAAATTGAAAATACTATCAAATTGCTTATGAAAAAGAAAGCTTTGTAAATCAAAATCCAAAAAAAGTAAATGCGGATAATATAAATGTATCTGTTGAGTGAAATTATAAGTTTGATCCAAGTTTCCCTAGTTTAGTTTTGATAAAAGATAGTGTTTGAACTTCATGAATTTTTGATCCTAATGTATGTTTTATAACAAACTGATGAGAAAATAAGTTAGATAGTAAGTCGTGAAGTTGTCTAAAAAAACAAGATTTAATTCTAAAAGATTATGATGATACACTAGTTTGATATTGGGATATGCAAACACTAAGTTGAACTTTACTAAAAGATTTAAGCTGAAACTGAAACAATTGAACATGAAGTTGATGAATAATTATTTGATGAACTTGAGGTAAGTTATGAAATTGAACTTATTTTGATGGGACAAATGATTTTATAGATTTTTGAAATAATGATGTACTTAATGTAGAAAATATTTCAATATCAATAATAACAAGGTTAGATAGGGCTTGAACAGATTTTCCAAGAAATGAATATTTTTTAACAAAATGAGAAGCATGATTTTATACATGAAGTTATTTAACTTGATCATATTATTTAAAAGTTAATAATTCTAATATACTTTGACCTAGTAAAGATTTTCTTTGATTTTGATATTCAAGTATAAATGATGAATGATATATAGTTGTATGATGACAAAGTGATGATAAACTTAACTGGGCAAATTCGGATTTATATAATAATTCTACATTTTATAATGTTGTTACAACTTGTGATTCTAGTTTATGCAAAATTTTTAAAAATTGAATACTGATTTATTCTCAACAGAAAATTGATATAATTAATAAATCTGATTCAACTTTATTAATGTGAAGAAATAATTCTGATGTATATCCTAGATGGTTAAAATGATATATAGATGAAGTAAAAATATATAATAGAGCATTATCAGAAAAAGAGGTACTACAACAAGCAAAAATTGCATGATATTAAATTTACAAAAAAACTAACTTATAAGTTAGTTTTTTTGTTTAAATTCATTAATTTATTTGTTTTTAATTAAAAATTATGGTAAAATAATAATGGATAATTATAAAACAAAAAATGACTGAAATTAAAGAAAAAAAAGACAATTTAGAACAAAACAATAATAAAATTTCTCCTTCTAAAAAAGTAGAGGAGTTAATTGTTGTGCTTGAAGAAAAATTAAAAAACACACAAGATAGTGATTATTTTAAAAAACAATTATTAGAAAATCAAATAAATAGCCTAAAAAAGATAAAAAACAAATACGATAAGTTAGAACAAAACTGAATAACAGATAATACAAAACAAAAATTAAATTACTTACTTTCAGATTTAAAAACAAATATAACTGAAAGTAAAGCAATTTGAAAATTAAGTAGAGAAATTCAAGATACATTAGATAATGAAGAAATAGAAAAAAAAGATACCTTATTTTGATGAACAACAACAAGAGATTTAATAGAAAGAAATATGAAGTTTAGATGATTTAAAAACAGATTTATAGAAACTGAATTTATGACTAATTTTTATAACAGTTTAACTTTCAGTTACCTTAACTATACAAAAAATAAAGATATAAAAGTTTTTGATATTGATAAAGAGTCAGTAATTAAATTGATAAAAGATATAATTAAACAATATATAGATAGATGAGAACAAATAGATAATGAAATACTAGAAATAACATTATCAACAAACGAAAGAATTATAATTGATTTAGATAGTCTTAAAAGACAAGAGATAGATGATAAAAACAGAGAAAAAGTTTTTAATATAACAGCTAAAACTCATGATTTAAATAGAGTTTTAGTCAGTAAAAATATTGAAGAAATCAAAGGTGATATATTAGATTTACAAAATTATAGAGACAAAATAAAGTCTATATATTGAATTAATCTAGAAGAAGATATAGATACAAGTATTTTTCAAATAAATAAAAATTTAATAATTCAAATTAAAGTTTCTTTAAGAACTGAGATAGATAAAATAAAAGAAATAATTAATCAAATAGAAGTATATAACGACAATGATGTAAAACAGAAATTAATTAAACTTAAAATTGATAAAATAAAAAACTTAACTCAAAAATTTTGAATAGATTTAAAAGAATGAAATGAATTATTCTATGAAAGTTCAGATGTAATTCTAAGTAAGTTATTTGAAAAAAAGAAAATATTATCAAAAATACTAGAAATAGAACTACTGATTTCAAAAATTAATAAATGAGATTTTAAAACTATAAATTCGTTAGTTAATAACAAAATAGAAGATTTAGAAAATATATTAAAATCTTCAACATTATTTCCAGATAATGAAAGTAATGAAATAATTAAAGATTTAAGAGATAAATTTATAAAAAAACTTTTACAATATTATCTTGAAAGTTTGTGAATTAAAGAAATAAATAGCAGGTGAGATATTAGCAATTCAGATTTTTTTATTGCACTAACAGAGGCTAACTCAAGAAAAGAAATAAGTAAAGCAAATATCAGTGAAATAATTACAGAATGATATTATCAAGCATTTGTAAAAGAGTTACAAACAAAGGAATGAAAAGAATCATTAAATAATTTAAGAAAATATGAAAGAGTATGGAAAGAAAAATTTAAAGAGAAATTATGAGATATAATCTGATGAAAAAAGGCTGAAGATATGTTTTTACTTAGTTTCATTGAATCAAATGCTAAACCAAGTAAAAGTAGTGAAGCTTGAGCTATAGGATATTTTCAAATGTTGCCTGATACAGCTAAAAAATACTGAATGAGATCTGAGTCTGACCTAAATAAACCGTGAAAATCAGCAGAAATATCTGCAAATTATGTAAAAGATTTGTTATTAATAAATCAAGCTAAAGACCTTGAACAAAGCGAAAAAACAAATATAGGTACACAGACTAAAGATGATGATAATGAAAAAATAAAAATCGAAGCTCAAAAATGAGGTATTAGTGTAGATATGATGATTTCAAATGCATTGTTTCAATATAATTGAAATTGGTCAAATAGATTAAAAGAGTATCATAGAGAAGATATAAAAAAGACAATTATAGAAATATCAAAAGAATTAAATTATTGTAAAATAATGTTAAAAAAATGAAAAATTTCAGTTTCTAAAGCAATAGAATTAATTAAATCCAATGTAAGTGACAAATATTTTAATGAAGATGTATCAAAATGAACATATCATCTTTGAATTTTAGATAAATATAAACATAATAAAAAATTGTCAAAAAATGAAATAATAAACTGGATTGATGATTATACATCAAGCGTCTTGACTCAACAATATCTTTATCCAGAGCAATTTAATGCAGCAAAAAAAGCATACAAAGAAGTAAAGTAAAAAAAAATTATTAGTTATATATAAAAAAAGTCAATCTAAAATAAATATCAAACTTGAAATATAAAAAAAATAAAAGATAATCTATATAGATTATCTTTTATTTTTTTTATATTACTTTCTAACTCATAACTATGAAAATACAAAAACAAGCTTTCACGTTAGTAGAACTAATAGTAGTAATAGTAATCCTTGCAATATTATGAACAATAGCTTTTATAAGCTTTCAAGGATATTCTAGAAACTCAAGAGATTGAGTAAGGATAGCAGATATAAATAGTGCAAAAAAAAGTTTAGAGATATTTATAACAAAAGCATGATTTTACCCAATCCCAGACTGAGCTACAAATATAACATATAGCTGAGCAACAGTATGGATAGAAGGTACACTATGAGAAAATGTAATAAAAAACATACAAAGTGTAAGTAAAGTTATAACAGATCCACTGACTGTAAACGAGTACACATATAGTATAACAAGTAGTAAAACAGAATATCAAATATGAGCGATAAGTGAATGATGATGATTGACAAATAATACAATAATAAACAATACATATGCAACAGATTTAAGTAAGATAAATGCGGTAGCATATATAAGCTGAAACTACAACGAAAAATTTACAAAAGTAAATACTTGAACCACAAGCTGGATATTAGCACAACCAAGTATAATTGTATCAGATATATGAAATACTGATTTATGAAATATATTATCAAACAAGAAAGTTGTTTTTAATAACTATTGAAATTATCCTCATTCATACAATCAAAATAGTACAGGATGATTTGATTATAATAAACCAACACAATTAATATATAGTTGAGATTTACTTTGATTGCATGATGAAAATACCACTAAAATAGAGTTTTTTACAAATTTACAAAATGCATATACATGAACTATTTTAGCTCAAAATCCTATATATGAAGAAATAATGAGTGTAAATCCAATTAATAATACATGATCAGCAATAAATGTAATAATTGATTATATAAATACAAATAAAGGTTGAATAAGATTAAAATATGTAGATCCTATAAATAATATAACTTCTTCATGATGAGAATCATGATGAGAAGATCCAGTTAGTGCAAGTGATTATGATAGTTGTACTTGACAAAAAATACCAGCACCTTTTTCTGCGACTTCAACATATCCATGATGTGATACTCCTGATATTGTACTATGTTCATGAGCTGGAACTTGATATACTTTATCAGCATGTAATGTATGATCAACTATTGCTTGAACTTGAGCATCATCATATGGTAAATATTTTCAATTTGGTAGAAATGATGAATCTTGGAATGTTTGACAATCAGCATATAGTTATGATTGGAAATCTCCTGGATGAACTAATGCTTGAAGTGCAAATGATTGGTGAGTACTAGAATCTGTAAAAACAACTGCAACTTGGTGAAATTCAAGTGAATCCGATAGATTAAAAATGCAATGACCTTGTGAAGATTGATACCATATCCCAACAAATTCAGAATTGTTAGCAATACATACAGCATGACAATGGTTATATGGATGAGCTGTTGCTATGGTTGAAGAACTTAAGTTACCTAGAGCTGGTTACCGTAATCGGAATACAAGTGCTTATACAAATTTAGGTACTTATGGTTATTATAGAACATCATCACCAAATGGTAGTGAATGATTTCATATGTCATTTGATTCTACGTGAATTACTCCAGATAACTATTTTTATCGTTCTAATTGATATAGTGTTAGATGTATAAAAAACTAAATTATCTTTCATTGATTTAACTAATAATATTTTAGACTCAACTTGCAAAACTCAAACTTTTCCATAAAATCATAAAAGAAAAATAATAAAAAATTTAAACTATGCAAAAATTTGAGAAATTTTATTTTAACTCTTTTGAATTTGATAAAAAAACTTTGCTAGCAAAGTTTTTTTATAGATTTGATGATAAAGAAAATTTCACTGAAGAAATTGATTTTTCTTCAGATTTTTTGCATATAAGAGATGATTTTCAACAAGAGATTTTTGATAATTTTCTTTTTTCTTTATCTATTGCTCTTTGAATCAGTTATTATAAACTTTACCCAACAAGAGAATTAGTAGTAAAATCATGATTTTTAACAGAAGAAGATAAACAATTTTGGCATAAATTTTACTTAAACTGACTATGAGAATTTCTTTATAAAAACAAGATTAATCCAAACTGACTTTTTAATTTTGTAAATGAAAGTGATAAAAAGTATGAAAAAATAGAATTTAAAACAAGTGATAAGATATTTTTACCTATTTGAGGATGAAAAGATAGTATAGTAAGTGCTGAATTATTAAAAAGAAATTCATATACATACACTCCTTTTGTTTTTGGTAAAATAGATACGATAAAACTAAACTGCTTAAAAGTGACATCACAAGAAGCTTTTTTAGTAAAAAGAAAACTAGATGAAAACATTTTTAGATTAAATGAATTATGATACTATAACTGACATGTTCCAATAACTTGAATTATTTCATTTGTGCTACTTTGTTCTGCATATCTTTGTGATTACAGATACCTAATCCTAAGTAACGAAAAATCAGCAAACATATGAAATGTAAAGATGTGAAAATGTGGGAATTATGAAAGCATATCCTTAACAACAAATTCTGTCATTCCTGTGAAAACAGGAATCTATAGCAAGGAAAATCTACTAGAAAACACTAAAGACTCAAAGAATTTTAAAAGTAAATTTTCTCATTGTCATTCTGAACTTGTTTCAGAATCATGAAAATGTAAAAATCCATTTATAGATTCATTGTCAAGCAAGGAATGACAAAATAAATTTTTAGAAGTTAATCACCAATACTCAAAATCCCTAGAATTTGAACAAGATTTAGACACTTTCATTAAAAGAAATTTATCAAATGAAATTAAATATTTTTCACTACTTAGATGAATGTATGAAATAAAAATAGCTGAAATTTTTTCTAAGATATGAAAAGATTATTTTGGAGTATTCAGCAGTTGTAATAAAAATTTTAAAATAAACAAAGACCATGTTCTACCAACTAAATATTGGTGTAATTCTTGTCCCAAATGTGCTTTCGTATATGCTGTTTTAAGACCATATTTAACAGATATTGAGACTATGCAAATTTTTTGAAAAGAATTATATGAAAATAAAGACTTAGAAAACTTGTTTAAAGAACTTTTATGAGTAAAATGAATAAAACCTTTTGAATGTGTTTGAGAAGAAGATGAAGTAGTTTATGCTATGAATGAAGCTTTAGCAAAATTTAAAAAAGAAAAAAAAGATATTCCATACATATTAGAAATTTTTGAGAAAGAAGTGAAAAAAAATTATGATGAAGTCTTCTTTTTAAATTTAAAAAACAAATTATTCACAGTATATAATCAAGAAACTTTAATTCCTGAAGAAATTAAAACAAAAATTTTAATTTGATAAAACTAGTATGAGAAAAAATAAAGATTATTTTGCAATAATAATAAAATTCTTTGATAAATACCCAAGAGAATATTACTTAGTATCTCTGTTTATTTTTGGGGCATTAATAATAATCTATTCTGTTTTTTCATACACAGTTATTAACTATGACTTTTATCAAAAACTTGCAGATAAACAACAGCTTTGAAAAATAATTCTTCCAGTAAATAGGTGAACCATATATGCTTCAACGAACTCATCACAGACAACATTAGCTACATCTTTGAGTTTAAATGACTTAGCAATAGATCCAGAAGTAAAGTGAGATAAAACTAGATTATCAATATTCTTAAAAGATATTGTATATAAACAAATTTGTCAGTGAAAAAAAAGTACAGATTGTTATAACAATATGTTGAAATTTTTACATGTTTTGGAAATTCCTGATTTTAAACTAGAAGAAACATATATAAAAAACCTTATACTTCAAGAAATCCAAAAAAAATTAAGTAAAACAAAAGTAACAAATGTAGTTTTGTGAGAAGCTTTAGAACAAGAAAAAATCAATAAAATCACAAACCTTAGATTAAGATGAGTTTATGTTAATTGACTAAATGTATATGCAAATCCAGAAGAAATATCAGATTTAGATACAACAGTCTTACAATTAAAACCATATTTAACATATGATAAACAAGAATTAACAAACCTTTTAAAAAAGAGAAATATAAGATATATTTCAATAATTAACAAGTTAAATATATTATTATCAGATGAGATAAAACAATATATTTTAGATGAACTTGATGCTATAAAAAAATGAATACTAGATACAAAAGATTCGATAGAAGGATTTATAATATTAAGTTGAACTCCAAGTAGATATTATCCTGAAAAAACACTAGCTTGATCAGTTGTATGATTTCTAGATCAAGACTGAATCTGACATTATTGAGTTGAATGATATTTCAATGAACAATTAAAGTGAAATAATTGAAAAATCTATGCAAGAAAAGATATATTATGAAGGACAATAGATTCCCTTAATTTAGACAAAAACGAGTTAATAACAGCTTGAGTTGATATAACTTTGACTATTGATAGAAATATTCAAAAAAAAGTAGAAGATACAATAGAAGAATGAGTAAAAAAATTTAAAGCAAATAAATGAAGTATAATTGTAATGGATCCAAAAACTTGAGATATATTAGCTATGGCAAATTACCCAGGTTATGACTTAAATTCGCCATCTGATGTATATGACTTAGAAAAAGTAACCTGAGCAAAATATCCAAATCCATGAACTGATTTACTTTGAAAAGTTGTACTTGTTGAAGATAATTTAGAATGAAAAGAATTTTATTATGATTGACAAAGATTAAAACTTAGAATTGCAACAAGGGAAGAAGTTGCTGATCCTGTTTTAGTAAAGTACAAATACAAAAATGATTTTGGAGCATGAGTTTATCAAAATGATACAATTTCTTGATTATATGAGCCATGAAGTATTATGAAAGCCATTACTGTAGCTGTTTGATTAGATGCTGGAGAGATTAATAGATATGATATGTACCAAGATAACATGGAATTAACAATTGACAATTTTACAATCAGAAATGTATGAAAACAATGTGAATGATATAAGTCTTTTAATAATGCTCTTATTTATTCTTGTAACGTTTGAATGATAAGAATTGTGCAGAGAATATGAAAATCCTTGTTATATAATTACTTAGACAATTTCTGATTTTGAAAACCAACATGAATTACTCTTGATTGAGAAGTTTTTTCAGTTTTACCAAACTATGAAAAATGGTCAAAAGCTCAAATGTATACAATATCATATGGGCTTTGAATAAGTGTTACTCCTCTTCAAATGGCATCTGCATATAGTGTACTAGCTAATTGATGAGTTTATGTTAAACCAAATATCATAAAATCTATAAAAATGCCTAGTTGAAAATCAGTTTCTTTTAAACCTGAAATTACACATAGAGTTATAAAAGAATCAACAGCAAAAATTATTACTTCTATGCTTGTTGATAGTGTTGATAATTGATTTGCGAGTAATTGAAAGGTTGAAGGATATAATATGGCAGGTAAAACTTGAACAGCCCAAATAGCATTTAGATGATGATATGAAGATTGAGTATGATCTACAGTTTGATCTTTTGCTTGATATTGACCTGCAGAAGATCCTAAATTTGTAATCATAATGAAAATGGATAGACCAAGAACAACAGCTTTCGGTTGAGAAAGTTCGGCTTATATGTTCTCAGAAATCTCAAAATACTTACTTGATTATTATGGGATTCCAAAAACAGATAAAAAATAATTAAAAAACTATGGAAAAAAGAAAAATTATACTAGCTTCTAAATCAGAAAGAAGAAAAAACTTATTAAAACAAATTTGATTAACTAATTTTGAGATAATAGAAAGCAACTATGAAGAAGATATGTGCTTAAGTTGTGATTATAAAGAACTTGTAAAAACACTTGCATTAAATAAATGACTTGATGTAGCAAAAAATAATGATGAAGCAATTGTTATTTCTTGAGATACAATTGTTGTATTTGAATGAAAATTTCTATGAAAACCAAAAAACAGGCAAGATGCTATAGATACTTTAAAATCATATTCTTGAAAAGAATTAATTGCAGTTTCTTGATATGCAGTCATTGATACAAAAACTTGAGTTACTATAAGTTGATATGAAGAATGTAAAATAAAATTTAGAAACCTAAAAGACGAAGAAATAATTGATTATGTAGATACACAAGAACCTATGGATAAGGCTTGATCATTTGGAATTATGCATAGATGAGCGGTTTTGATAGAATCTGTTGATTGAGATTTTTATTCAATTGTAGCTTTTCCAGTAAATAAAATCTACTTAGCACTTAAAGAACTTTGAGTAAATATTTTAAAATATTAAAAATAAAAATATGAAAATAAAAGACAAAATAAAAAATTTTATAAAACCAAAATTAGTTCATACAAATAAGATTCAAATTTCAAAAGAAAATATACTTGAAAATATAAAACTTATAAAATCAATTCAACCAAGTGCAGAAATATTTCCAGTTTTAAAATCAAATGCATATTGACATTGATTAAAGGAAATATCTCAAATTTTGGATGAAACAGATATTTCTATGATTGCAGTTGACTCATTTCCAGAATACCAAATAGTAAACAAATATACTGATAAAAAAATTCTTATCTTATGAGAAACAATAAAAGAAAACTACATTAACTTTGATTTTAAAACAGCTTCTTTTTGTGTTTATAATAAAGATACAATAAATTATCTAACATCATTAAACAAAAAAATCAATATTCATTTATTTTTAAATACATGAATGAATAGGGAAGGGATACAAGAAGAAAACTTAACTCAAATACTTAAGATAATTAAAAAATCAAAATTAAATATAGAGTGAGTTTGTTCACATTTCTCAAATGCTGATGAAATAGATTTTAGTATCTCACAGATGCAGATAGACAACTTTAAACAAATGCATAAAAAAATAGAAAAAGCTTGATTTAAACCTAAGTATAAACATATCTGAGCAAGTGCATGACTTATGAAAATACAAGATGATTTTTTTACGGCTTACAGACCATGACTTATCGTTTACTGATATAATCCACTTGATAAAAAAGATAAAGACTATAAAAAATTATTATGATTAAAACCAGCACTAGAACTTTTTAGTACAATTGTCTCAATTCAAAATGTAAAGACATGAGAATGAGTAAGTTATACAAAAAGTTTTATTTCCAAAAAAGATACAAAAGTATGAATGATCCCTTTTTGATACTTTGAATGACTTCCAAGAAACTTATCAAATAATTGGAAAGTTTTGATAAATGATTGTTATTATAATCAAGTATGAAATATGTGTATGAATCTTGCTTGTATAAATATAGATGAAAAAGTAAAACTACAAGATAATGTAAAGATTATTTCAAACAATATAAAAGACAAAAATAATCTTTACGAACTTGCAAAAAAGTCTGAAACAGTGACTCGGGAAGTGTTAACAAGATTAAATTCTAGTGTACACAGAGAAATAATTTAAATATTTAACTTAAAAAAATGACAACAACAATTTTCTATATAATCCTTTGATTTGTAACTTTTGAATTTGTACTTACAAAAATTTTAGCATACTTAAATACTCTAAACTGGTCAGATGAACTTCCAGAAGAACTAAAATGAATTTATGATGAAGAAAAGTATAAAAAATCTCAACAATACGAGAAAACAAAACATAAATTTTCTATGATTACATCAAGTTTTTCATTTATTGTAACTTTTTTAGTTCTAGTTTTTTGATTATTTTGAGTTTTGGATAGTTTTTTAAGAACTTACACTGAAAATCCAATTATATTGGCGTTGTCTTTTTTTGGAACAGTTATTATATTACAAACGATTATAAATTTACCATTTTCGTATTACTCAACTTTTGTTATAGAAGAAAAATTTTGATTCAATAAATCTACAAAAAAGATATTTTTCCTTGATTTACTGAAATCACTTTTATTAAGCTTTATTATCTGATTTTCTCTACTTGCACTCATAGTTTTTGTTTACCAAAAATTATGAGATAATTTTTGGTGGATGGCATGGATTATAATGACATTGTTTTCCGTATTTTTTATGTTCTTTTATAGTACTTTGATAGTTCCTTTGTTTAATAAACAAATTCCTCTACAAGATCAAGAACTAAAAAAGAAAATAGAAGACTTTGCACAAAAAGTTTGATTTAAACTAGACAATATATATGAAATGGATGCTTCAAAAAGATCAACAAAATGAAATGCTTATTTTTCATGATTTTGAAGTAAAAAAAGAATTGTACTTTTTGATACACTTATAAAAGACTTAACACACGAAGAACTAGTAGCAGTTTTAGCTCATGAGATATGACATTATAAGAAAAAACATACGATTCAGATGTTAGTATTTGGTACTTTAGAAACATGATTTATGTTATTTATGCTTTCCTTAGCATTGAAAATCCCAGAGATTTCTTATGCTCTATGAACAACTTTACCAAGTTTCCATATATGACTTGTAGCTTTTAGTATCTTATTTACGCCTATTTCTATTATACTTTGACTTTTTTGAAATATCCTATCAAGAAAAAATGAGTATCAAGCAGATGAATTCGCATGAATTAATTACGACCCAAAATTCTTACAAGATTGATTAAAAAAACTTTCCGAGAAAAATCTTTCAAATCTTAGACCACACAAAGCATATGAATTTTTCTATTATTCACATCCTACAGTATTAAAAAGATTAAAATTTTTGGAAAAATTCAAAAAACTGTGATAGAATAAGTTAAGAAATAATAAAAACAATTTTAACTATTTATTCTATGTTTATAACAAAATTAAAAAGATTTTTCTCTTTTGATAAAGAAAAGTATGATAACTTTTTAGAAGATGAGGATAGCAAAGCTTGAAGATTGTGAAATTTTATACTAGATATATCAGTAATTATATCCGTAATTGTTATTATACTTGAATCAACGAGTTCTTTTGTAATATATGAAAAAGAAATATTTTTTACTACTTTCATTATTTCTTCTTTATTTTTACTTGATTATATTTACCGTTTTTTAAAAGCAAAAAATAAAGAAAAATTCTTGAGTTCAGCTCTTAATTTTATAGATTTATTATCATTTTTACCATTTTTTCTTTCAATTATATTTTCTTTTTTCTTTAACTTTGAATTCTTAGTTATTCTTAGAACAATGAGAGTATTTAGAGTTTTAAGATTACTTAGAAATATACCTATAACAATCTGATTTGTACAAGCATTAAGAAATTATAAAGATGAATACAAAGCAGTTCTTTTGCTTTTTGCTATGATAATATTTGTGGTATCAACACTAGTTTATGAGGTAGAGAGTCCAATTAATCCAGAGTTTTCTTCTATATGAAAATCACTATGGTGGTGAATAGTAACAGCTTCAACAGTCTGATATGGTGACATGTACCCAATAACTTCAGTCTGAAAAATTATATGAGCAATTGTGATTTTATTATGACCTGCATTATTAGCTATAATATGATCAATTACTATACTAGTTTTTACAGAAGTAGCACATACTCAAGATAAATTAAAAAAATGAAAACTAAAAATTTGTAATCATTGTAATAAAGAAAATGTAATTGATGCTAATTATTGTGTAAACTGTTGAAGAAAATTTAGATATAAAAAGATTGAAGAACCTACTTATGAAGTTTAATCTTTAATAAATACTTATCAACAATATACTTTGGAAGTATATTGTTTTTTTGTATTCAAGTTATATCGGAGTTTATTTCTCAAATCATATCAAGAAAAATTAAATTATCTTTGTTATAAAGTATAAGATTTTTAAGTATGTTAATATAATCTTCTTTTTCAAGTTTTTCTTTAAATATATATGAAGCAAATAAAAAATTAATTCCTCTTACATAATCATCAATCATATTGTAATAAAATTCATTTTTTTCAAATTTTTCTTGTTGGTTTGTATTTACTATTGTACATCTACTTAAAATAGTATCAAGTATATTTGATTCAGATTCGCTAGTTAAAAACAATGTATTTCAAATTCAAGGTTCTTCAAAAATTTTTAGACAAGAATTTGCCGATTCCTCTGTCATTTTTGATATATTTTCAATAATAAAAATTTGGGATCAAAAACTTGGAGTAACAAAAGTTTTTTCTAAAAACTCCTTTATATCCTTAACTTTTATTTTTCACTCAGTTTCCTTAAATGTGAAAATAAAATTCTTATTTATATCTAGTATTTCTGATAAATTTTTACTCAAATCCTGAATTTTTAAGTTTAAGTCAGAAATAGGAGATCATAAAAACAAAAAAGGAGCAATTTCCTCCTTTTTATTTACCTTATCAACGACATTATTTATTACACTATTTATCATTTTTATCAATCATATCAAATAAAGAATCAAGTTCATCTTCAAAATCATTTATTATAGCTTCCTCACTTTTAGATGAATCTCAAGAACTTACTTTTGTTTCTGTGTTTCATCAAGTTTCATTTTTATCAGTTAGGGGAGTCGTTGTATCTCATGATTCATCAATAACTCATTTTGAATCAAGACTTTCGTCAACAGTATCTCCGTCCATATTATTTAATCAAGTTCAATCAATAATTTGTCATGACAATGTTTTCTCATTTTCATCTGTCTTTTTGTTTTGGCTATAATAAAAATATAATCAAATCATTATAGAAACAAATATAACTAAATAAACAAGTCAAATAAGTCTTTTGGAATAATGGTTTTTATCATCAGAGGAGTTATCAACTCATGTAGACCCAACTTTCTCAGCAGGTAAAACATGTGATAATTCTTCTGTTACTAGATTATCTTCTTTTGGTTTTTCTCAAATATTTGGTTCATTTGTAGGTAATACTTCAGGTAATTTTTCATCAAGTAAATCCGTATTTTTGATATTGTTAACTATAGCACTAGTAACTCAATCTTTGATATCTATTTCAGAATCAATATCTAACCTTGGTCAAATCTTTTGTTTAGGGGGTACAGAAATTCAAGGTAAATCATAAGGATCACTACTTTCAACTTTTAAATTCTGGTTTTGTTCAGGTGTTACTCAGTTATTATTAATAATTGTAGATGTTGCATCACTAACAAAAGAATCAGTCTTTATATTTTCAGGTTGTATTCATATATGAGGAACTTCTCATCATAAAGTTTCAGTTAATCAATCTTTTATATTATTGATATTAACTCACACTTCAGTATTTACTCAATTATTAGCATTTGGATTTATTTGATTATTGTTTTCATCAATAATTTTATTATCATTTTCTCCCATAATGTTTTATAAAAAATATTAATATTTTTTATTTTATAAAAAAATAAAAAAAATACAAGAAAAATAAAAAAATACTATAATCTTTGTAAATTATAGTATTTATTTAAGTATTTTCATTAAGCAGCTTTTTCTTCATCATAATCATCAGATTTTCTAAGCCTTGTAAGTTTCTCTATCTCTTTACCTGGATCTATATGACTTCATAAAATAGTTTTTATTATATCATTAAATCATCAAAAGTGAGTAACTTTAAATACTTCTCTTCAAGTTTCATTAGCAGTTTCTGATATATTTGTTGATAAATCATTCTCTCAAAGTTGAGTTGATATATCTGATTTGTCTTTAATTTTTGTTAAACCTCACATAAAACAATATAAATATTATTACTTATATTATAGTATAAATTTATATAAAAGTCAATAAAAACTTTATGACTAATTATAACCGTATCAATTATATCAGCTTCATGGTGTTAACGATTTTTCAAAAGCTGACTTAATTTTTTCTTGAGTCTCACAAACTTCTTGCGAAACCCCATCAGTACCTTCAGTTTCTTCAATTAAAGTTTCATTTCCATTGTCACAACCCATATTTTTTTCACACATATAATATAAATTATTAAAAAACAAATTTTATCAAATATAAACAAATAGGTACAATAGTCAAATTTTTTTTGTTATCATAGCGAGTGATTGCCTTTAAAATAAAAATTAGCACCTTTTATAAAAAAGTGCTAATTTTTATTTGACATAAGAAAAAAAAAGAATAAAATATTTATATGCTTAAAGAAAAAATCTTTTGCAAAATAAAAAAACTAAAAAATTTATTTTTTAATTATAAAAATATATGTGAAAAATAATCTGAATAGACTTATGAACTACTAACTCTTGTGTAGCTTTTATGGAATGATGAGAACCAAAAGTTATACCAAACTTAGAATGAAATAGGACAACTCCATCTATTGTAGCAAACAAAGATGGTAATATCATAGTGTGAACACCAGCAAAAAGACAAGCGATAACAAACCCAAAATGAACAATTTACTCAGCAAAAAGATTTATAGGTAGAAAATACGACGAAGTTTCAGGAGAAATCAAAAATGTACCTTTTGTAGTAAATAAATGAAGTGATTCATCAGCTTTGATTAACTTTGAAAACAAAGATGTAAGACCAGAGCAAATTTCAGCACATGTACTTATGAAACTTAAAGAAGATGCAGAAAAGTATCTAGGACAAAAAGTAACTGAAGCAGTTATCACAGTTCCAGCATATTTCAACGATAGTCAAAGACAAGCAACAATCAATGCAGGTAAGATAGCATGACTTGAAGTAAAAAGAATAGTAAACGAACCAACAGCAGCAGCACTTGCTTACTGACTTGGTAAGAACAAAGATGAAAAGATAGCAGTTTATGATCTATGATGAGGTACTTTTGATATCTCTATCCTTGATTTATGAGAAGAAGGAACTTTTGAGGTACTTTCTACAAACTGAGATACACACCTTTGATGAGATGACTTTGACCAAAGAATAGTTGAATATATAATAGATGAATTTAAAAAAGATCAAGCTATAGATTTGAGAAATGATCCAATGGCTTTACAAAGAATCAGAGATGAAGCAGAAAAAGCAAAAAAAGAATTATCTTCAACTACAGAATATGATATAAATTTACCATATATTACAGTTGATTCAAGTGGACCAAAAAACTTGTTTATGAATATAACTAGAGCTAAATTTGAAAGTTTAATAGGAGATTTGGTAGAAAAATCACTTGAACCATGTAAAAAAGTTCTTAAAGATGCAAACCTACAAGCAAGTGACCTAAATCAAGTTATCCTTGTTTGATGATCAACAAGAATTCCTTTAGTACAAAAGAAAGTCGAAGAATTTTTCGGTAAAAAACCAAATAATTCAGTAAATCCAGATGAAGCTGTAGCAAGTTGAGCAGCTATCCAAGCAGGTATAATAGGTTGAGATGTAACTGATATATTACTTCTTGATGTTACTCCACTTACTCTAGGTATAGAAACTATGGGGTGAGTTAGAACTCCTATGATTCCTAGAAATACTACAATCCCATCATCTAAATCTGAAACTTTCTCAACTGCAGCAGATAATCAACCAAGTGTAGAAATCCATGTACTACAATGAGAAAGGGAAATGGCAGCAGACAACAAATCTCTAGGTAGATTTATACTTGATGGTATTGCACAAGCACCAAGATGAGTACCACAAATCGAAGTTACTTTTGATATAGATGCAAACTGAGTGCTTAAAGTAAAAGCAAAAGATAAATGAACAGGTAAAGAACAACATATCACAATCCAAGGATCAACTGGTATGGATGACAAAGAAGTAGATAAATTAGTAAAAGAAGCTGAAGCAAAAAAAGAAGATGATAAAAAAAGAAAAGAATCAGTTGAAGCAAGAAATCATGCAGAATCAGCAGTTTACCAAGCTGAAAAAACTATCACTGACAACAAAGATAAGATTCCTGAAGCTGACAAAACTGATGCAGAAAGCAAGATAGCAGATTTGAAAAAAGTACTTGAAAACTCTAGTGCTTCAAAAGAAGACATAGATTCAGCTACAAAAGCACTTAATGATGTGATGATGAAAATCTGACAAGCTATCTACTCACAACCAGGAGCTACACCACCTACAGAAGACTGATGTGCCGACGGTAAATGCGTAAGCGATGATTGAGTAGTTGAGTGAGAAGTTGAAGGTGACTGATCTAGTACAACAAGAGTCTAAGTTTTACAAAATCCCCCAATTTATTGGGGGATTTTTTTATACGTATTGTCATTCTGGTGAACCTTTAGTATTCGGGCTTGACCCGGATATTGTTTCAGAATCATAAAAAAGTGAAAAATTCATTTTCCTAACCCCGCAATATTTCAAGATTATTTTTAAAAATGTATCTATATTGTCATTCCGTACTTGATACGGAATCTTCCTTATATTTCACTAAATTGTAATCCGTGAGTAAGCCTATTACTAGGAATATATCAACTCAAAAAAACATATTTATAGTACTTAAGACATAAATTAAGTATAATATCATAAAATATACTAAGAAGTTCTATCTTACTAGAGATCCCAGAGTCTAGCACGAGGATGACAAATGAAAAACTTTCACAGATTGTCATTCTGGTGAACCTTTAGTATTCGGGCTTGACCCGGATATTGTTTCAGAATCATTAAAATATGAACTTCTACTTCAAAATAATATTTATTTTGTCAATCCATTTTATTTGACTAAAATATAATTTAGAATATTATCATTTTTGGATTAAAAAATAAATAATTTTTTATGAAAAAACTATTTAAACTAATCTCTGTTTTCGATAACTGACTAAATTTTAGTTTTTTTATTGACCGTTAAAGCAATATTACTGCTATAACGGTCTTTTTTTATATTTTATTTTTATAATTTCTTAAAATATGAATAATAATTTTCTGAAAAATAAGAAAAAATTGATAATTTCAGCATTTGTAATTTGATTTATTATAAGTTGATTTTATTTTAAGGCTATGTGAGATGATTCAGGAGAAAGTAAATTTGATAAATTATCAAAAGAAAAAGCAGATATAATAAAAAAAGAAACTGATAATTATACTAAATGAATTAAAAAGATAGATTACAATACTACTAATTCAGGTATTATTTTAAATAAATATAAGGAAGATAAAAAATTATATTTTACATGAAGCAATATACTGGTTGATGGTTGAAAAACATTAACAGGTGAATTTTTATTTGTAGATAATGTATGAATAACTAAAGACTGATGAAAATATTACTATAAAAAAGATTTATTACCAACTTGAATTATAGATACTTCTGAATCTTGAACTTGAGAAATAAAGACATATAAAATGTATGAATTAAAATTTATAAAATGATTTACAAAAATGAAAATGATATGAGAATATTATGATTATTTAGAGGATAATTTAAAATATAGTAACACTTATACTATGAATTTATTTCTTTCATGAGATTTTGCGTATGTTTTAAACTTTGAAAATAGTCAAGAAAATAAAGAAAGAAGAGAAATATATAATGAATATATGAAAAAAATACAAGATATAAGAAAAAAACATAAATGAGATGTGTTTATGATAAATAAGTTAACTTCTGAGTTAAACAAAGCTTACAATATAAAAGCTAATATCTTAAGATAAAAAACATAATTATTTTAATTTATAATTTATTTTTATGAAAAATTATTTAAAACTTTCTATTTTTGCTATTTCTTTTTTCTTATTTTTTGTTTTTTGATTAAACAATATATATGCAGACTCTCAACCAATGGCTGATTATACTTATGTAGATTGTGAAAACTGATCAGATACAACTTGAATTCCTTTTGATCATTCAAAACCATATTTATCATTAAAACAATGAATTGAAAAAACAATTTTGTATATAAATAATAATTGATTGACAAATGCGTATTGAACTTGATGAGAATATATTCATTTTATATTTGAAATAAGAGTGAAATGATGATGTAAATATGATTGAAAGGATTAAAATATAACACTTAACTTTGCTGGGACAAATAACTGAAGTACATTATCAATAGTATGAGCAAATTGATACCCTGTTATTGAAAACGTATATTTCCAATTATGATCTCAACAGGTTTGAAACATAGAATTTGAAAACTTTAATTTTTCAAAAAATGATTTAACATGATATTATTTTGCATGATATAAAAATATAACACGGAATACACTCAATTCAGGTTTAATTAAAGTAAAAAAATCACTTATTAACATAAGTACTTTGAAGCAATTTATAAATTTTGATATTAGTTGTATAAGTTGACGGTATGAGTATTGATCTCGGCATTGTGCAAGTTATGCAAGTATTCGTTCAGGTTGATTCTCTATAGAAAATTCTAATATAAATTTAAGAATAAATTGAAATTACGATTTTAGAGCTCCATTTCATTTAAAAGATAACAAGATAAGTATTATAAACTCCAATACTGATAATGTAAAATATAATGTCAATTTTTATATTGCATGAAAAAACCAAGATTGATACAATTACGGATCAATTACATTTATCTCAAATGAAATTGATTTATGATGAAATAGCTTCCGTACTGAAAATAGTAATTCAACATACATAAATGATAAATTTACAAATGTATGAGGATTTAAAGTTTGAACTGATGATACCAATGTAAAATATAATACATTTGTAAATAATCAAGTACAAAGTACATGAGCAGTAATCATAACAAATAATGAAGTTGCATATAATAATCTATTTTTAAATTGATTTACTGATACTAGAGATACAGATAATTACAAAAATAATTATACTTGAAGTATTCCAACAAGTGCTAAATGAATAGGGTGGATTTTAAGAAAGACAATATGAACAAATATAAACATAGATACAGACTATAGAATTTTATATCAAGAAGTAACAGGAGAGGAATTACCATATGTTGAAAATCCTTTATTTGTAGTAGTTTATTAATTTGTTTTATTATCAATTTTCAAAAATATGTCAACAATCAATAAATATATAAAAATATTTATATTATTAATAATATCTATTTTTGTATTTCTTATAACATATATTACACAAGTCTTAGCTTTATCTGAAGAATTTTGATGAATATCTATTTATAATGATCCAACTGATAGTGATAGATTATATTTTATAGATCTAGATTCTTGAACAAAGACAAAATTATGATTAGAGAATTATGCTAGATGAGTTTATAAAGATAAATGAATTATATATGAAAAATATGATTCTATCTCATGAACTAATATATTATATTATAGAGATTTAAAAAGTATAACTGAAAAAGCTTTATTTGATGTTCCTTTATGATGACGGTGATATATGTTGAATATAAATAAAGAAACATGAAATTTTGTATATTATATAGACAATGGTAATTGAGAAAATTGATTTTATGAAAAAAATGTACTTAATTCTTGATCTTGAGAATTACTTGTTTGATGAGACTGAATTCGGTTACAAGCAATTTCAAATGATTACAATAAAATAATATATAACAGATATTATCCTGAGACTTGAGAAAGTATAAATTACTTAAAAAATCTCACAACATGAGAAGAAGTATCTTTATGAACAGCACATATTGAGTCAGAAAGTTATTTTTTAGATTCTTATTTTAGTTTTACAGAGACAGAAGATGAATTGATCAAGACAACAAGTATATATAACTTTAATACTCGGGAGCAGACAACTCAGAATTGGATTGTTGATACATCAGATTATGATGATTTAATATATACAAGTTTAAATTTGGATGTATGACAATACTGACAAATTATATGAAAAAAATGAACAGATATCTATTATATGAATTATGATAATAACTGGACTCAACATACATATATACACACCTGAACTTGAGATACGGAAATTATTCCAGCTTGAGCATATTTATCATATAATCCCTTAAACTGAAAGATATTATCTTATTGAGACAATATAATATACAACTATTATAATACAATTAATAATAAACAGCAAACACAGTATAAAAACTTAGCAACATCAGAAATTAATGAACTATATGATTGATCAAATAACTATAATTCTATATACTTAAGAGATAAAAATGCTACAAATACATGAGAAACTAGTTTTTGTACTTGAGAATTATCACTATGTGGTACAGAGATAACAAATTATACACAAATTTGAGATTATATATATAAAAGTTTTTCAAATAAGGTATGATTTATATGAACAGACTACGAAGAAAAAGATTTTAATACAAACTCACCATGATTTGTATGATATATATGAACAAACAATACTGAAAATTTTACTTCGAACTTACCATGATTTATTTGATATATTTGAAATAATAATACAGAATCATGAACAATTAGTATCTCTACAAATACTATTTGATATATTTGAAACAATTATAAAGCAATTATCCCAAGTCGGAAAATCCTTCTCCAAGATCACTTCCAACTAGACAAATCAACAAATAGCCCAATCAAAACAGAAACAGCAGTAAAAGAAAACGAAACAACAAACACAAAAACATGAAGTAAACTAGATCCAGTAAATCCAAATACATGAGAGTTTACTTATGATAATACACTTATGCAATTACCATGAGTATGACAATCATATGAATTATCAGTATCATATAGATCAAGAATCCAAACAGAAACATCATTGTGAGTAAACTGGACACATAACTATGATATCCACCTATTAGATAATGAGAATGGAACATATGAACTATTAAACTGACAATCATGAATGCAAAAAATAGAGTGATCATGAACAACAATCCAAGAAGATACAGAAACAGAGATAAAAGACTTAGATGCAAAACTGATAAAATACTCAAATAACTTGTGATACAAACTAACATATAAAGATAAAAAAGTATATAATTTCAATTCAAACTGAGATATATCAAGTATACAAGATGCAAACTGAAACACTATCACATTTACATACAACGAAAACAATCAATTAAGTGATGTAATAGATACACTATGAAGAGATATAAAATATACATATGATGAAACATATAAACTAAAAAGAGTAACAGATCCAGATTGAAGATATGTAGAGTTTAGTTATTATTGAGATATGGAAACTGATTGATCACTATATGACCTAAAATCCATAAAGATACATAACTCTGACAATACAGAAATCCCAACAGAACAAAAAGAAAAAACAATAAAATTTACATACTATAAAAACTCAACAGATAACAAACTATCAAACAATATAAAAACACTATTAGACTCAAAAAACCAAATCTATGTAACAAATACATATGATATAAACGATAGAGTTATATCACAAACTTACTGAGACGGTACATGAACATATGAATATACTCTAGCAGATATCCATGCAGATGATACACCAGAAACAGTATGAAATGGAATAGTAATCTGAACATATGTATCAAAAAACAAAGTAACAGATAAAAGATGAATAGTAACAGAGTACTACTATAACAGAATGTGAAATGTAGTAACAAGAAAATCATACAATGAAGCAAATACATGAAGTACACAGGTAAGTTATGAATACGATGAAGTATGAAGAATGACAAAAGAAATCAATCCAAAATGAAACTGAAAAACATATAAATATGATACAAACTGAAATAAAACAGAAGAAAGACAAAAAACAAATGTATCAAACCCAGATGATGATACAGAGGATTTAGTAACAAGATACGAATATGACCAAACTACAAATTTACTGACAAAAACTATACTAGCAAACAATACAGAAATAGACTTTACTTATGATACAAACAACAATTTAACACAAACAGAAATAAAAGATGTAAAACTATGATTATCATCAAGCCCAATATCACTAATAACACAAAATCAGTATAATTGAAGCTGACAACTAGTAAAAACTATAGATGCAGAGTTAAATGAAACAAGTTATGAATACACAAACTGACAAATAACAAAAGTTATAAAAGGTACAGAATGAAACCAAATAATAGAAACATATACCTATGATAACTATTGAAATCTAGTATCAAAAACAGACCCCCTATGAAATATACAAACAATGCAGTATGATGAACTAAATAGAGTAAAAGAAATAACAAGTGCAGAATGAATTACAAGAAAATATGAATACGACCAAAATGATAATAAGATACTGGATTCACTTGTGCTAGATGAAACAAATGCAGTAAATACAAATATAACATATAACCTGCTAGATAAACCAACACAAGTAACAACAAAGATATCTCAAACACAAACAGGAACAATAAGTACAGTCTATGATTGAAATGAAAATATAACAGAGATAACATATGCAGACGGTACAAAAAAACAATATAAATACAATGAATTAGAACAAGTTATAGAAGAAAAGACTATAACAACAAATCAAACAATTACAATAAACTATGAGTATGATATAAACTGAAATAAAACAAAGATAATAGATCCAAAATGAAACCAAACAAATATAGAATATGACTTGTTTGATAGACCTATAAAACAAATAGATTCTTTATGAAACTATATAACATACACATACGATAAACAAGGAAAAGTAATAGAAACAAATACATACAATAATACAAATACAAAAGTACAAGAAACACAAATCACATACAATAAAATCTGACAAATCCTAAAACAAGAAGCGATAGATTTAAACCCAGATGGTACACCAAAAACAGAAAATGCACACAATATAATAACAAAACAAGAATACAATAAAAACTGACAAGTAGTAAAACAAATAGATTCAAAATGAAATGAAACTGCTATAAACTATGACCAGTTCAATAGACCAATAGAAACAATAGACCAAAAATGAAACAAACAAGTAAATACATATGATAAAAACAATAACATAATACAAAAACAAATAGTTCAAACGAATGGAAAAACAACAACTACAAGTTATACATACGATTGAGATAATAGACTGATAAAATCAAAACAAATTCTAAACTGACAAGAACTGATAAGCGAACTTACATACAACAAACTTTGAAATGTAATCAAATCAAAAGATGCAAACTGAAATGAAACAAATTATACATATGATTACAGATGAAAAGTATTATCAGAAACAAAAGATCCTGAAACAAGTTCAGGATGACAGGTGGTAACAAACTATAGTTATGATATAAACTGAAATCTGATAAAAGTAGTAGATTCAAACAATAACGAAACAAATTATACATATAACAGCTTAAACCAACTAACAAAACAAATATATCCAAATAACAAAGAAGCAAACTACACATATGATATAAACTGAAATCTACTAACTATAACAGATCCAAACTGAAATATCACAACAAATACATATGATAATTTAAATAGATTAACAAATAAAACAATCCAAAAAGCAACATGAGTAGAGTGAATAACAAGTGAAAACTACACATATGACAGCTTATGAAGACTTATAGAAGCAAACGATAGTAATAATCATAAACTAGATTTTACATATGATAGTCTATGAAGATTA
>JAQUWS010000042.1 GCA_028692735.1 Candidatus Altimarinota bacterium | reverse complement strand
TTATTATTTTTAATTTCATCAATAAATTCTTCAAGTAACTTTTGTACTTCTGCTTTAGGCATTATAGCAAAAAATGGATGTAGTATGTTATTATCTATTTTTGATAACAAATCTGTAGTTAGAGAGTTAATTCATTCAAAAATTTCTAGATTAATTGTAACTTGTCTTCTTTTTGCTCTATAATTTTTCTTTTTATTTGTTTTACGAACTATTTCATACATATTTTCTTGCCATAGATTAACAAAGCTAAGTACAGCTTCTCTGGAATTTAAAGATAGTTTTTTAATATCAACTATATTTAAGGGGTTTCAAATTACTTTTTTGTGCCATTCTGATAAAAAGTTATCTAATAGTTCTTGATCAAAGAAAAACATTTCTAAAATATTTTTATCTTTTATATTTTTTTTAACATTATCAAAAAATAGTGAATTTAATTCAATGTTGATAAAGTCTTCAGGATTAAATTCTTTTATTAATCATTCAATATCTTGTCTTTTACATTCTTCTTGAATTAGGTAATTCAGGCTATAAACAAATCATGATATATCTTTTTTTCAATTTAATTCAATATTAATGCTTATTTCTTTTTGTGTTTCATTATCTATATATGTGAATTCAAAAGTTTCTTTTTTGTTTTCTCTTATTTTTTCAACAGTAATTTTTGAAATTATATCACTTTCTTTAATTGTTTTTTCTGGCACTTTGTCTGTAGTATCAGTTGTTTCTCAATCTATTGTAATATCAGATGTTTCTTCTGGAATAGAAAAATTGATTTGTTGATTTTCTTCTTCTATAATAGTTTCTCAAATAGTATCTAGAAATGATTGTATAAGTTTCTTTAGCTTGTTTAAGTTTATGTTGTTAGTTATAAATTTTTCACTTAGCTTTCATTCAGTTTTTCTAAATTTTATGATTTTATTGTATACACTAGCTTTTTTCTCATCAGATTTTTGTATCATATTTGCAAGTTTTACTGCACTTGATTCTGAAGGAGCTATTTTATGAGTGATTAAATAATTTTCTAATTCAGAAAATAGTATGTGAATTTCATCTTTTTCTAATGATATTAAGTCATTTTTAAATTGTTTATTATTATTTAAATCAAGTTTGTTTATTATATCATTTAGAGGTCAATTGCTAATAGCTAAATTTTTACTTATTGTACTTTTTGTGTCTGTATTATCAAGATTAGTATCAGTAATAGAATCTGTAATTAAAGTTTTTCTTATTTTATCAAAGTTAATTTTATCAAGAGTTGCTTGTCCTATTAATTTTCATTTTTCAAGTACATTGTTTATTATTTGTCATAATTGTGTTTCATATTTATCATCAAATATAAATTTTGCAATTATTATATATTCTTTTTCTCATGGGATATCTGGTTTAATTTTGTCATATATATAATTTAGAAGGTCTTTTAAGTCTTGATTTGTTAGAGATAAAATTCTTTCACATAATTCTTTATCAGTTATATTTAAGTTTATTGCTAATGATTCACTTATTTTTATTGTTCAATTTGATATTATTTTATATTGATTATCTTCTGAGGTAATATCTTTTTCTTGATTAAGATTTAATAAATTTATGTATTTATCAACATTTGCATCTTGTAATGATGTAGAATCTGGAATTAATATTCTGAAATAATCTCTAACTTTTTCTATAAAATTTGAAATAGTAGTTGATAATTTTTTAATTTTATTTCTTTCTTTTTCAGTGAATTTTTTGCTTATTAAAATCTTATTACTACTTGTTGTTGTTGCAAATCTAATTAAGTGTATTTTTTTTTCAGATGTTATCTCTATTCAATGAGTTTGGATATATTCAAGTAATGCTTTACAAAGCATAATACTTTGTTCAAATTCTAAATTGTTTTCTCCTTTAAAATAGATATTTAATACATCTTCAAATGTTATATTAGTATTATATTTTTTATTGAATTTCATAAAAAAACTTTCAATATTATCAAGGAAAGTTTTAGTACTATCAGATTTATTTGCTAATCATAATGCTAGTTTATCACTATCAGAATAAACTACATTTAATTCTTCTATAGCAGTTCTTATATTATTCATAATTCTTTTGATTTTTATAATATTAAAATTTATATATAAAATATATAAAAAGTCAATATTATTATTGACTAATTAAAAAAAATAATTATAAAATCTATAATATTATGTTTGTATAATAATCTTAATATGTTAAATTCTAGAAAAAAATTCTCAGATGAATATTTTATTTCTATTTGTTATTCAGATTTGGCTTGATGTGTAAGCTGAATTCAAAATTTAGTTTGTGATATATTGAATTCTGGGAAATATAAGGATAGTCAGGATTCTTTAGCTTTATTTATAAATAATGCTTTGGAAGCTAATGTACCTTTAAATTGGTTAACTTGAGAATTACTTTATGATAATTTGTGAGAGAAATATATTCCTTTTGATTATTATAGTGAAAATAAAGAAGAAATAGAGAATGAGCAATTTGTTTCTAGTTATAGAAACGCTTTATATTATAGTAAATTACATAGTTGTAAAGATGATGTTTTTGATGTAGTATCAAAAGTATTACTAAAGGATGATACATTAGATTATAATGATTCTTTAGTAATCTTTATTAAGAATTCATTAATGTTAAATAATTCAATAACGTTTTTAACTTGAAATAAATTAAATGAAGCATATAGAGTAATCTTGCCATGAGTTAAAATTATAACTGATGCTATAAAGCTTGATATAAATGTAAATAATTTTGAATGATTAAATTTTGTTTATGAGAATTATATGTTAGTTTTTTCTGAATGAAAAATTATATATTGTGATATATCTAATTGTGATAAATCTCATATAGTTGATAAAAATGATCAAACGTTTAATGTTTATAAAAAAATATTGAATTTAGATGATAAAATGACGGAGCAATTTATTAAAGAACTTTTTGAACAGTGTAAATTCATAAGTTTAAAATATTTTAGTAATAATTAAATATGTGAAAAAATAAAAATCCTATAGAAAAAGTTATGTTGCATCATATAAAATTGTTGAAAAAAGATAAGACCTTAATTGATATTGAAAGATTAGAAATTCTTGAAGAATGAGTTAAGAAGGCAATAGATCTTATAATGAATATTGAATGAACTGATGATTATAAAGATGATATTTGTAAACAATTAAATGATATACTTAATAATCAAAAAAAGATACGGAGTTCTTAAAAAAGTTTTATTTTTATAAAACTTTTTTTGACTTTAAAAAAATAAATATATAATAAAATTATTATTTGATACTAAGTCTCATATTTATGAATATAGAAAATATACTTAAAAATTCTTGAAATAAAATAACTCAAGAAAGGGTAGATATATATAATTTTATAAAGGATATATCTATTTTTAATGCAAATGATTTATTAAATAGGTTTTGTGATATTTGAAGAGCAAGTGTTTTTAGAACTATAAATTTGTATGTAAATTTAGGGTTGATAAGGAAAATAGATTTAGGTGATAAAATAGAAACTTATGAATTTATTGACAACTCTATTCATCATGAATATATAAAGTGCAGTTCTTGTTGAGATGTTGTTTCTTTTGAATGTTCTGATATTTGCAAAAAAATAATCAAAAGTGCTGAAAAAAAATGATTTTTGGTTCAATCACATAATGTTTGAGTATTTTGAATATGTGAAAAATGTAAATAATTTTAATTATTTCTTAAATTTTTTTTTATGAAAAAAATTATTATATCTTTAATGTTTTTATTTCTTTTATTATCATGTTCAAAAAATAACTGAAATATTGATTTGAATACATATATTTTAAATGAAAATAAAATTAAAGTAGTTACATCAATTATTCCTTTAGCTTCAATTGTTAATTACATATGATGAGATAATGTTTCTGTTCAAAATATTATTCCTGCAGGTGTTAGTCCTCATGGTTTTGATTTAAAAACAGAGCAGGCTGTTAGTATTGTAAATTCAGATTTGATAGTGAAGATATGACTTGAACATATTGATTGATTTTTTGATAAGATATTATGAAAAAAAATAGTTCTATCTGTATCTGATTGAATTAATTTACTTGAGCTTGATTCTGATAATACAGATTGAGATCAAGATGATGATAGCTCCTCAGATCCACATATTTGGGTATGAACTTCAAATATAAAGTTTATTGCTAATAAAATTAAAGATGAATTAACTGTTTTAAAACCTGAAAAGAAAGAGTATTTTTTAGAAAATTATAATGATTTTGTAACAAGTATTGATAAGGAAGTTGATGATTTTAGAAGTAGAATTAACTGAAAAAAAATTAATAAGTTTATAGTATTTCATAATGCTTATAATTACTTATTTTTAGATTTATGAATTAATTTAAATGATTTTTATGTGTTTATGCCAAATATATTAACTGATATGAATTCTGTTGAAATGAAGAATTTACAGGATATTGTAAAAACTGAAAATATAAAAGTAGTTTTTAAAGAACCTCAGTTGATAGATAAAAATCTGATTAAATTTGCAACTGATTATACTTTGGATGTTTCAGTTTTGGATCCTTTATGAACTGATGAATGAAAAGATTGATATATAGATAATTTAAGAAATAATTTGCTTAATTTAGAAAAAATTTATGAATAATAGTATATTGGAATTTAAAGATGTTTGAATATCTTTTGACAACAATAAGACATTTGTATTGAAAGATGTAAATTTTTCTGTATTTAAATGAGAGATTTTAAGTATAATATGACTTAATTGAACAGGTAAGACTACATTATTGAAGATAATAGCTTGAATTTATAAAAATTATTTTTGAGAAATAATAAAAAATTATAAAAAAATTTCATATGTTCCACAAAAAATCAATTTAGACAAGACTTTTCCTATAAAAGTATATGAATTTATTCGTTTGTATAATTGAAATGTTTCTTCTAATTTGATAAAACTATTTTTAGAAAAATTTAACTCTGTTGATTTATTTGATAGAAATATAAATACTCTTAGTTGATGAGAATTTCAAAAAGTGATGATTATTTCAGCTTTAATATCAAAGCCAGATTTGATTTTGTTTGATGAACCAACCTCTTGAATAGATGTATTGTGAGAAGAATTTTTTTATGAATTAGTAAGTGATGTTAAAAATCTTTTCCCATATATATCTATAATATTGGTTTCACATAATTTAAATTTAGTATATAAAAATTCTGATAAAGTTTTATGCTTACATAAGGATAATTTTTGTTGTCATTGAACTCCAAGTGAAATTATAGATAATTTAGATGCTAGAAATATTATTTGAAATTATTTATTGCCTTATAAACACAATCCTCATAAAAAATGTATTCATTAATTTCCTATTTTTATGTTAGATATACTTAAATATGATTTTTTTCAAAATGCTTTAATTTGATGAATTTTGATTTCACTGTTATCTTGAATTTTTTGAGTGTTAGTTGTAATGAGAAAAGAAGCAAATATTACTCATTCTATTTCTAATTTTTTGTTCTTGTGAGTTACTGTTTCATTATTTTTTTCGTGAAATTATTATTTTTATGCTTTTTTGTTTTGAATAATAGGAAGTTTAATTATCTTTTTTTTAGAGAAAACTAATCTTATTACTAGAGAATCAACTAAAGAAATTATTTCACAGATTTGAATGTCTTTAGCTATTTTTATGATATGATTTCTACAAAATTTAAGTTTGGATATAAATAATTTTTTATTTTGAAGTATATTGTTTGTCAATAATTATGATTTAATTATTATTTCTTGATTAGTTTTGGTTTGATATACTTTGTTATATTTTTATTGAAGAAAATTTTTAGCTATAATAATAAATGAAGATATTTCTAGATCTATGTGAATTAGAGTTAATTATTACAATTTATTTTTTTTAGTATTTTTATCAGTATTTTTATGAGTTAGTATAAAAATATTTTGAATTTTGTTAATATGAGCTTTTTTAGTTATTCCATCAAATATTTGAAAAATATTTTGAAATAGTATTAAAAAAGTTTTTTTTATATCAGTATGTTCTTCACTTTTTTCTGTTGTTTTTTGATTATTTTCATCATATTATTTATGAACTTCAACGTCTTCAACAATCGTATTAACTTTGCTTTTCATATTTTTTGTTTGAGTTGCTTTTAAAAAAATATTTAAATAAAATTATAAAAAACTTTGAAAAATAAAAAAATATAGATATATTTTTGTGTCTTATGTTTTTTTATTATGTGTTATATGAATAAAGATAAATTTATTATTATACTTGTTTGATTTCTTGATGTATTAGGGATTTCTATGATATTACCTACTTTACCTGATTTAGCAAAATATTATTGAGTTACAGAACATGTAATTTCATATTGAATAACTGCTTATGCTTTTTTTGCATTTTTAGCAACTCCTTTTTTATGACAATTATCAGATATATTTTGAAGGAAAAAAGTTTTATTACTATGTGTTATATGAACTTTTTTGTCTTCTTTAACGATTGTTTTTTCTGAAACTTATTTATTTTTTATTATATGAAGAATTATAAATTGAATTACTTGATGAAATATAAGTATATTACAGGCAATAATAAATGATATTTCAAAAAATAAAATTGAAAAAATGGCGAATATGTGAGTTTTATGATCAATATTTTGAACTGCATTTATTTTTTGACCTTTGGTCTGAGCTATTCTATTACATATAAATGTAATGGCTCCTTATACATTTATGGCATTTTTTGCTTTTTTAGAATCTATAGTTTTGATATTTTTGTTTAAAGAAACAAATAAATTTAAAGTTAAGAAAAAAGTAAGTTTCAATCCTTTTAAATTAATACTTAAATACTTTTGAAAGAAGAAATTGAGATTGTATTTATCATCTTTTTTTACTATGTTCTTGGCTTTTTCAATTTATCAAGCAATATTATCCTTGTATTTGAGCAAGGAATATTGAGTGAGTTGAAGTTTTTCATGATACGTTTATGCAACTTTTTGATTGATAGTTGTTATAAATCAAGTTTTTTTTCTTAGGAGGTTTTGGTTAAAATATTTTTCTTTAAATACTTTATTGTATATAATTAATTTCTGAGCTTTTTGAGTTTATTTACTTTTGACTTTTTTGAGTTTTGGGCATTATTTATTTGTGTTCTTGTGAGTCTTTTTATTACTTGTTCCTTTTCAATCTTTATTAAACCCTGTTTATCAGATTGAAATTATGGAACATGCTTCAGAAACTGAAAAATGAGAAATTTCCTGAGTCGTTGCTTCTATTCATTCTATTTCTATGTTTATTGGTCCATTAATTTGATGATTTTTGTTAGAAAAAAATATAAATGTGTTTATAGCTTCTGCTCTTCTTATTTTTATAAGTATAATATTTGTTTTTAAAATTAATAAATATGAAAATTAATAATATCTTAAAAAATACACTGATAGGTCTAGTTAAATTATATCAAAAAATTTTATCACCTGATCATAGTTTTTGGGCTAGGGGATTAAATAAGCCACCTTATTGTAAGCATATTCCATCTTGTAGCCAATATATGATTGAATCGGTAGAAAAAAAAGGTGTAATTTTGTGATTATTAAAGTGAATTTGAAGGATTTTTAGATGCATGCCATGGTCAAAGTGATGATATGATCCAGTTGAAAAAAGTATAGAAAAGTAAAAATTATATATTTATAAAAAATAACTTTACTTTTATGATAAAAAGATTATAAAATATGGAGTTGTTGATAATTTTTATTATTAATTTATTTTTTATTATTAAGTTGTTTTTGTTTATGAAAAAAGATTTTTTATTGGTAAAATTAATTATTATTTTATTACTATCAGTTTGAGCATTTGTTTATATTTTTCCTTGGAATTATTATAATGTGGATTTTATAAAAACTAATGATTATAAATTAGGACTTGATTTACAATGATGAATAGAACTAGATTATAAAATAATGCTTGATGAAGCAAAAAAAGCTGAGGATTTTGATGCACAAAAAGAAAAATCAGTTATAGAGTGATTAAAATCAATTATTGATAAAAGGGTAGAGAATTTAAAAATAAATGATTCAGTAATAACTTCAGCTAGTTATGGTTGAGAACAACATATAATTGTTCAAATTCCATTAAAATGAAATAATGATTATGAAAATCAACAAAATATTGAAAAAGCAAAAGAAACTATATGAAAAGTTGTAAAAATTGAATTTAAAGAAAAAAGAAAAGAAGTTACAGATGAGGATAAAAAAGAAAGAAAAGAATTAGCAAGGACTATAATTGCTGAGTTAAAATCAACAAAAGATTGATTTACTCCTGTTGCTCAAAAATATAGAGATAATTATGAAAATGTAGATTTTTGAACATTTACTTGAACTAAAGATGAATTAAAAGAATATTTTTCTATAGATTATTCTAATTTAAAAGATTGAGTTTTTAGTGATATTGTTTCTTGAACTTGAAAATCATCAATGAGTATTGAAAATTGAGCTTTAAAACAATCTCAGTGAGCAGCATGATATTATGTTTTGGCATATTTATGAAAATCAGTTCAAACTATTTCTTCTGGTGAAGATACTTCAACTTGAGTTACTTTAAGTTGATCTACTTCTTCAGAGACTTCATCATGAGTTTCTTCATGAACTTGAAAAATAGCTAAAACTCAGACTTGAGTGGTGTATTCATTTAATTACATATTTTTAACAAAAGCACCAAGTGATCGGATGCCAGCAATGGATAAAAAATGAAGAGTTTTAAATGATAAATATTTTGTTAAAGCTTGAGTAACTTATAATCAATTATTTCAACCAATGGTTGAATTGACATTTAATTCAGAATGAGCTGAAATTTTTTGAGAATTGACATCTAGACTTACTTGAGAACAAATTGCAATTTTTGTATGAGGACATATGCTTACTGATCCTCGTGTAAATGAACCAATTTTAACTTGAAAAGCTGTGATAACTTGAAATTACACTTCTGATGAAGCTTTGGAGTTAGCCCAAAACATAAATACTTGAGTTGTACCTGCTCCAATTTATCTTACATCAGAGAGAACTATAGATTCAAAATTATGATTAAATTCATTAAATAAATTAATTGTTTCTTGAGTTATTTGATTTTTGTTAATTATGATATTTTTAGTTTATGTATATAGATGAAGTTGATTTATGGCTTCTTTAGCTTTACTTGTTTATGTATTATTGTTATTATTTATTGTTAAAGCTTTTCAAACAGTTTTAACTTTGGCTTCAATTGCTTGATTAATACTATCTATTGGTATGGCTATAGATGCTAATATATTAATATTTGAAAGGACTAAAGATGAATTAAGAGATTGAAAAAGTTTAAAAGAATCGTTAAATATATGATTTAAAAAATCATTTTCCGCTATTTTTGATACTCATTTAACATGATTATTAACTGCATTAATATTATTTATTTTTGGTATAAATTTAATAAAAGGGTTTTGACTTATGTTATGAATTTGATTAATAATTAGTTTATTTACAGTATTATATATTAGTAGAGTATTTATATTATTTTTATCAAAAACTAAGATTAGTTTGAAAAATTTCATTTGAAAGATTTAATTATATTAATGGTATTGGTTTTAATTTATAAACTTTTCTTTAAGAATGACTTTATTACAGATATTATTTATTTTATCTTGAATTGTTATATTTATATTAGCATTTGATATTGCTCGTAAAGAAAAATTTAATGCAATACATTTTCTTATATTTATTTTTGTTTGAATTTGACTTCTTCTTTTTTCATTTTTTCCATCAATTTTAAATCGTATTTGATTAATTTTTTGACTTCAAAGATGAGCTGATTTACTGGTTTATGTATCAATATTGTTTTTGTTTTATTTTGCATTATTGCTTCTTAGAAAGACTGAAGATAATAGAGATGATTTAACAAAATTTGTTAGGGAGTTAGCAATTGATAATTCAAAAAAAGAAGAAATTAATTGAAAGGTTCTTTTTCTTATCAGGGTTTATAATGAGGCCAAAGTACTTAAAAATACTTTAGATGTATTATTAAAAACTTGATACAAAAATATTTTAGTTGTTAATGATTGATCTACAGATAATTCAAAAACAATATTAGAAACTTATGGAAATAAAATTATTTTATTAAATCATTTAAGAAATAGGTGAGGTGGTGCTGCATTGGAAACAGGATTTGAGTATATAAGAAGATTCTGAAAAACTGATTATATTTGTACTTTTGATGCTGATTGACAACATAGAATTGAGGATTTGTGAAAATTTATTAAAATTTTAGATAATAATAGAAAAATTGATGTTGTTCTTTGATCTAGATTTATTTCTAAAACAAATACTAATATAAGTTTTGTAAGAAAAGTTGTTTTAAAATTAGGGATAGTTTTTACTTTTTTTGTAAGTAATATAAAGTTAACTGATAGTCATAATTGATATAGAGTTTTCAGAACAAAGATTATAGATGAGATAAAATTAACGATTGATGATATGACCTATGCTTCAGAAATGATGGATATAATATCTACAAAGTGAATTAAATTTATGGAAGTTCCTGTGGATATACTTTATACTGATTATAGTAGAGGGAAGTGACAAAAGTCAAGTAATGCTATAAATATAGCAATCAAGTTTATATGGAATAAATTTTTTAGATAAATATGAATAATAAATTTTTTTTAACTACACCAATATATTATACAAATTGAATTCCTCATATTTGACATAGTTATAGTTCTTTAATTGCTGATACTATAGCTAGGTATCAAAAGGTTAACTGAAAAAAAGTTAAGTTTTCTACTTGAGTAGACGAAAATAGTCAAAAAGCTGTTTTGAAAGCTCAAGAACAAGATATGGATATAATGTCTTATCTTGATTTAATGGCTTGAAAACATAAAGCAGTTTGGGATGGATTAAATATAAATTACACTGATTTTATAAGAACAACAGAGAAAAGACATCATGATTTTGTAAAAAGTGTTTTACAGAAATCATGGGATAATTGAGATATTTATGAATGAGTTTATGAATGAATGTATTGTGTTTGATGTGAGGCATTTAAGAAGGATGAAGATTTAATTTTAGTTGATTGAAAAAAAGTTTGTCCAGATCATTTGGTTGAACCTCAGAAATTAAAAGAAAAGAATTATTTTTTTAGATTATCAAAATATCAAGATTTTTTGCTTGATTTATATTCAAAAAATAAAGAATTTGTAATTCCTTATGATAGATTTAATGAAGTTATAGCTTTTGTAAATAGATGACTTGATGATTTTTCCATAAGTAGAGAAACAAATAAGTTTTGAATTACTCTTCCTTTTGATGATAATCAAGTAACATATGTGTGGTATGATGCACTTTTTAATTATTTAACTGTGTGTCAGAACTGAGATGATGATTTTTGGCCAGCTGATTTACATATTGTATGAAAAGATATAATAAGGTTTCATGCTATTTATTGGCCTGCAATGCTTAAATCTGCATGATATGATATACCAAAACAAATTTTAACTACAGGTTTTTTTACAATAGATTGACAGAAAATATCTAAATCACTTTGAAATGTTATTGATCCTGTTGAATTTTGTAATAAATATAATAAAGATTTATTAGAATTATATTTATTTTCAAGTTTTCATATTTGACAAGATGGTGATTTTGATGAAAAACAAGCAATTTTAACATATAATGCTAAACTTGCAAATAACTTATGAAACCTTCTTAATAGGGTTATTGTGTTGTCTTTAAAATTAAAAATTGATACTTGATATCTTTTCGGTGAAGTTGATGAAATGTTAAAAGAAAATAATTTGTTTTTGATAGAAGAAGATTTACAGAGTTTACTAAAATGAAGACCAACTATTTTTGAGTATTTAGATTGATTTAAAGTAAGTATGAGTCAGTATGATTTAAAATGAGCTCTTGATATAACTTTTTCCTTCTTAGATAAATTAAATAAATATACTGATATAAAAGAACCATGGAAAATGATTAAAGATGATTCTATTTTAGAAGAAACTAGAAATGTATTATTTACCATTGCTGAGTGATTAAGAGTGGTGTGATTAAATTTATATTGTTTCTTTCCAGATAAAATGTGAGATTTGTTTTTAAAACTATGATTAAATAATTATGGTGAAAGGCTTGGTAGATGAGAATTAAATTTGTTATTGAGTGAAAATACAAAGTTTAAAATTACTGAAAAGTGAGAAAATTTATATTCTAGGTTTGAAGTAAACTAATTATGGAACTATTTTGAAGCTCATTGTGAATGGTTAAAGGTAATTTTGAATCTTGACGAAAATGTATTAATTATTTTGACTTATTGAATTGTTTTTTAGAAAGGGGGGGATTTAAAAAAAAATTAAAATCTTCTTTGATTAATAAAAATTTTGATTTTTTTGTTAGTTTTTCTTTTATTTGAATTACTAATATTTGAGACTATTTAAGTGATTTTTGATTTGAATTAGTTTGAATTTATTGAAATGATTCAATTGAAAAATTGAAAAGTGATAAAATTTTAATAAAAAAAATAGTTAATTGAGATGTTTTAGTTTCCTTTGTTTTTAAAGGCTTACTTTGAGTTAAAGATTTAGAAAAAATTATTTTGGTTAAGCAAAAGTGTAATGATTCTGACTTTCGTTTAATTGTTGAAAAAAGTAAAAAACAAATCTTTGAAAAATTAGAATGAATTTTATAGTTAATTTTTATATATGCAATTTTTTATTCATCTTTGAACAAATTTAGAATATTTTAGGTTACTTAATGAGGGTTTTTTACTTTCTATGTGAAAAAATGATAGGGAAATAGCTAATTTTTTTACAACTAATTTTCCATGAGAATTTGCAAGTACGATTTCTCCACAATATGAAGTAAATTTTGTATCAATTAGAGAAATAAAAAGAAAGTTTTGACCTGAGATTTTTAATAAAATTGATTGAATATATTATTGAAGTGATAATTGTGAGTTTTTGGTTCCTTATAAAAATGAGGTTGAAAAAGCTATTGAAGAATTTAAGGAATTTAATAAAAATTTTCCTCCTCATAAGGTTAGAACATTTACTTTAGTTACTCCATATGTTTGAGATAAGATGCTTTCTTTTTTGGATGAAAGTTTAGAGTATCTTAATAATTTAACAATTAAAAATCCTTTGGAAGTAGTTGTTAATGATTTTTGAGTTTTAAATTTAATTATAAAAAAATATAATAATTTAAAACCTATATTTTGAAGAGTTATTCATAAACTTGTAAAAACCCCATTAATAGATACTTTTTGATAGGATGTGCATCCTGCTTGAGAATTTATATAAAACAGAAC
>JAQUWS010000003.1 GCA_028692735.1 Candidatus Altimarinota bacterium | reverse complement strand
TTTTTAATATCAAACACAAATTTCATATATTCAATTTTTTGTTTCAGGATTATCATAATATAGTAGTTTTCATTGTGTTGTTGGCCGAGTATAGTTTCAATTGGAATCTTTAATCATATTAGCTGAATAATTCATTACTTGTTGATAAACAGGAGTTCATATTGATACATTCCAATCTCATAAATATGTGCTTTTTGTTTCAAATAATCAAAAATCAGAATATACTTTATCTGTATATAATTTAAGTTTAGAACGGTTTAGTTGTAGTGCACAAATTCAGGTTTTATCAGAAGAGTTGTTATCACAAATATTTTTTGATCAATCTCATCAAATATTTTTTATGTTTTCCCATTTTTTTTCAGGAATAATTAATGTAAGTAAGTCAAAGCAAGTTTCAGGATTACTTGGTAATTGAAGTCATGTATTTGTGTTTGTTGTAGATGGATTATCAAGAGCAACACATGCTGGAGCGTTATTTCTTACACTATCCCGTTCTGCAAAGAATTCATTTGATTTTGATGGATCCCAAGAAGAAGTAAATCTACCATATTTTACATCAACATTATTTAATGCATCCCGACAAGATGGAGTAGAAACAACATTTTGATTGTTATAAAATTTTGCTGTTGGAATTATAGTTGTTCTTTGATCATTAACTAAAGATTTTTTATATGTATTATAATATGTTGTACTATTATCATATGAACTAATAGTTGAATTTCTTTGTTGCATTGCTAAAAATGTAAAATTTTTAGGGGCAATATACATATCTTTTATTTTTAAAATACATAAATTCTCAGGAGTTTTTAATCATTCACTATTACATCATTCAGAGTATTTTGTATTAGTTGATTTTATAACATAAAAACCATTAGATAAACATTCATCAAAATCACATGTTGATGTAGTATTTGAAATAGTTCCTGTTGATCAAGTTGATGTTGTGTTTATTGTAGAATTTGTAGATGTTTTTATAGTTGTATCACTATATATATCATTTAAAAAATTATTTATATCATTATTTTTTTCATAATCAATTTTAATTTGGTTTATTCAAGTAATTAGATATTCAAGCATTTTTGTAATTTGGATATTATTTGAATAAGAGTTTTCTAATGAATTTAGTTTATTAGACATAAAAATTAGTTTATTTTTATAGTCAGTTGAAGTCATATCTGCACTTAAATTTTTAACTTTTACTAGAAATTTATCTAAAGCATTTTTATTAGGGATATCTAGATTGATTGTCATTTCATTAACAGATGATGTTTTTCATGAGATGCTACAATCAGTTGAAGATTCACATATAAAATAATTATATCAGTTATTAGTTGAAAAACATTCACTTCTTTTATAACTTGTATATTTTTTATTATTTGTATTTTTAGTAGAATCACAAGTATTGTAATCTCAGTAATTTGCTGATAAAATATATCATTTATCAGTTCATGTTTTTATATCTGATTTAGATAAATATAAAGTTGCATTTGTTGTAATGGTTCAAAAAAATAGTAAAGAGAATATTAGTATTTTTTTCATATTTTTTTGTTAATTATAAACTTTTCCAAAAAATTATATTACAAAAATATTATTATTCAATTAAATTTTTTTTGATTAAACCTTTTTATTATACAGTAATTACAATCTTGATTTTTATAAAAATTATTAATATGAATTTATTGCAAAAAAAACAAAATAATTATATAATTGATTTGTTAATATATATTTTTCATTTTATTAGAATGGATAAAAATCTTGTTTTCATAAAACCCATTGAATGATGGAATTCAAAAAAAAATGATGAAAAGAATTGGTTTAAATCTAAATCTTTTTTTGATCAAAAAAAGTATAAAGAATCTATAAAAAATTTATTTTATTATCTTGATAAAAAGAATTTTAAAAAATATAAAGTTAAAGGAGAAGAAAAATATATTATACCTAATTATAAAAATTGGGTTGAATTAGAAATAAAAGATAAGAAACTTTATATTAAAATGGATGTAGTAAAAATAGAAGAAAAAGATTATATATATATATGAAGGCAATTATTAGATTTAAATAGAAATTTATTTATATTGCCAAAATTATCAATATATGAAGGTATTGTTACATTAACTTATTTTTGTTATTTAGACAGTGCAGCTCCATGAAAAATATCAAAATGTTTATCAGAAATATGACAGTTTTCATTTTATTATACAGAGAAATTTGTAAATATTTATAATTGAATTTTAACAAAGGAACCTAATATAATTTATTATAAAGAAAATGAGTATCAATGTTTTTTGGAAAAAATAATTTTTATTATAAATCAAGCAGATGAATATTGTAATTATTTTGAGAATAAACTTGAATATTGATATGCTTGGGATGTATGTCTTCAAAGTATTTTAAATATTGATGTTTTTTTGTCTCCAAAATGAATTTTAAAAAAAGAATTAGATGAAATAATTGATTTAATGCGGGATATGAATAAAACTAAAAAAGAATGTTTATTTTTATGAATAAATTTTTTAAATAAACTTAAGGAATTAACTGTTGATGATTTAAAGAAGTCTGTTTATAAGTGCGATGATATTTTATATAAGAGAAAATATTATTCAGATTATGAGTTAATTTCATATTTATGAGATTCTTTATATTCATGAAAGCAACAAATGTTAGCTGAAAATTTTATATGATTAACTTTATATACTAGATGATGGTTAATAAGTTCTTTATATAATATAAATATTGAATCAAAGGAATATTATAATAGAATAATAAAAAACTTATTATGTTCAAGTTCAAAACCTTGGAAAAAATCTTGAAGGAAGTTGTATTGATTAATTAGTAATATAGTAAATTTAAGAGGAACAAATAAAATAATTTATTTTATAATATGTTACATTATGTTTATATTAGTTGTAAATGTTATTAGCACAATTTATAAGCAATTTAATTAAAAATATTTATGGAAACAAATATAGAAAATAAACTGCATGATATATGAAAAATTGTTTTTAAAATTACAACTTCAGCTTGAAGTTGAAGTGGATTTTATGTAAATAAGTATAAAATACTTGTAACAAATTATCATGTAGTAAAGTGATTTAAACAATTGTGTGTAGAAGATAATGAGAAAAATAGATATTTATGAGATGTTGTTTTTATAAATTCAGAAAATGATATTGCATTTATAAGGATAGAAAATTTTAATGAAAATAGTATAGAATTGGAATTTTGAGATAGTAATTTATTAAATACAAGAGATGATGTTTATGTCCTTTGATATCCTTTTTGATTACCATATACAATAACTAAATGAATAGTTTCTTCAAAAAATCAACTTATAAATTGAAAAAATTTAGTACAGACTGATGCTGCTATAAATCCTTGAAATAGTTGATGAGCTATGGTAAATAAAGATTGAAAGCTTATATGAATCACTGTTTTAAAAATTGTTTGAGAAGGAATAGATAATATAGGTTTTTGAATTCCAATTGATTTATTAAATGAAGATTTAAGTTCATTATGATTAAAAAATGATGATAGTTTTTGTATAAAATGTAATTCTTGTAAGAGTTTAATTTATGAAAAGGCGAGTTTTTGTAAAATATGTTGAAGTAGTATTGATAAAGAATTATTTGATGACTTTCAAATGTCAAGTATATCAAGGACTATAGAAAATGAAATTATTAAAAATTTATGATTTAATCCAGTAATAACTAGAATAAATCAGGATTACTGGACTTTTTATTATGAAAAAAAAATTGTTAGAATCAATGTTGATTATGATAATTATATTTTATTTTCTTCACCTATTTTTAAATTTCCAAAAGAGAATTTAGAAGAATTTTATAAATATTGTTTATGAAAAGATTTATGAAATTATAAAATATGAATATATGAAGATGAAATTTATTTGCTTTATACCTGTCATATATCAGATATCCTTTGAGAAAATGTATGAGAATATATTTTAGATATGAGAAACTTTTTTGAAAAATTGAAAGAGATAATTAATTATTTACAAACAAATTTTAATTTAGAATGAAGTAAATATGATAAGAAACAATAAAAAACAGTTCATTTTTGAACTGTTTTTTATTTAATTTTTACTACTTCCCAAATATTCAATCTATTAAATCATATGATCTTAGTTTTTGTATTTGTCCTAGTGTAGCAGAAGAAACATTACTTAACAAGTTATTTGTTTCTGAATAAAGAGTATATTTATCAAGATTTGTATTAAAATCTGTTTCTTTTGCGATTGATTTTAATATTTCTTTTTTTGAATTCTCATTTTTTGTCAATAGAGATTTCAATTTTGTTTGTACTTTTGTTAAAGTTTTTTTATATTCTTCTCTTGACATTTTTTCTCATAATTTTTCAAGATATTTTCCTATACTATCAGTATCGTAGTATCCATAATAACTTGTTCAAGTTGGATCTTTTAAGGCGTTCAATTGTTCTAAGATACTTTGTTTATCTGCTATGTTTATATATGCAGAATTTGATAGATATAATTTATCAGTATCTGATAATTCAGCAATTAAAGTTATTGTTACACTTTTGTATTCACCATCTTTTAAGTCTTTTACTAAATCAATTGTATTAAAAGTATATTCAGTTTTTCAAGGTGTAAAATCAACTATTTTATAGTTATATTCTTTTTTTACATCTGTTGATTGGTCTGCTGCTGCTCACATTGTTTTATTGTAAAAGATTGGAGAATTTCATTCTTCAACTAAGAAATAGATTCTTTTTGCTTTTTGTTTAATTTCATCTGGTACAACTAAGTTTTCAGTTGAAATCTTTTTTGTATAATAAGTTTTATTATTGTATTCGTAATCAGAAGTTATATTGTTGTTTCTGATTATTAAGTCATATTTTTGTGCAAGGTCTCCTGATATAGATCAAGTTTCATAGGCACTTGTTAAATTTGTAACTGGCATATCTTGCGTTGTCATCATTCCACCGCCAGCATATGTATTTCAAGTTAACAACAGTCAACTTGTTGCAAGAGTAATTAATATTGCTTTTTTCATAATTTTTAAAATTAAGATATAAAATAATTCTTGTCTTCACAAATACTATAACGAAAAAGTTTTAGAAAGGTGACAAAAAATTAAAAAAACTTGATAATTAATATACTTTATATATACTATATTTAATACATATTTAATAATATAAGATGTTTAATGATACAAAAAATCAAATAATTGAAGTTATAAAAAGGCTTAATGAAGGAAATTCTGATTTTAGTTTTTTTATTGGTCCTGTTTGATACACTTTGATAAAAACATTTTATGATAATAATTGAATTGATATTAAACCGGATACAATTTGCTTTTCTCGTAATACAAGAATATTTTTATATGATTTATGATTTTTTGATATATGAGAATATTGTATTTCATCAACTAAAAGAAAGAAAATATTACCTATTAAAACGGTAAATTCCCAATATTGAGAAAATATAGATAATATCAGTAATGAATTTTATGGAATATTAAGTGAATATCTTTGAGTAAACAATAAACAATTGATAAACAATATAACAAAAATGATATGAGAGTTATTAAACAATATTTGTAATCATTCTTGAACACCAGATGTAAATGATAATACTTGAGAGGTTATTATTTCAGCAAATTATCAATCTTGACAATATTTTCAGAGAAAAAATTTTATACAAATATCAATAGTTGATTCTTGAGTTTGAATATTATCAAGTGTAAGAAAAAAAGTTCCATGAATTAATAATTCAGAAGATGCTATTAAAAAAGCTTTAGAATGTTGATTTACATGAGGAACAACTTTAGAAAAATGAAGTAGAAATTTTTCATGAATGGTAAATGCTTGAGTATGACTCACTACAACTTTAGAAATCATAAAAGTTCTAGGGTGAGATATATTTATCTGAACAAAAGACTGTTTGTATAGTTATGACTGAAAAGAAGATAAAGAATCTTTTGAAAAAATGGATAATTGGAAATGAACTTTTGTAGTATTTAATATATATACTGATACTGATTCAGATGTAAACTTCGATAAATTGAGAATAGACTTATTATGAAAATCAAAAAATGATTCAAAGTTTGAAAAATCTATTGATTTCTGATAGAATATATTATAATACAACTACAAATTATTTAATAATTTGCAAACTATGAAAAAACATGAAGTAAAAATAAGAAAATATGTTGATTGAGTGATGATATCTGGAAGACAAACATGAAATAAAATAAAAAATGACTTTTTAAAAATGTATGAGATGTGAGTCAAAATTGATTTAGATTTTGAATGAATAGAAAATGTAACACATTCTTTTATAGATGAATTAATAGGAGCTTTTATGTTTTATGAATCAGATAGAGCTTTAGAAATATTTAAATTTTCAAATTGTAATGAATCTATAAAAGAAGTAATAAAATTTGTGATAAAGGATAGGTCAAGTAATCATGTTTCAAGATAAAAGAAGTAACAATTGTTACTTCTTTTATCTTATAAATCCAAATCTAAAGTATTTATATCCTCTTTTTCTAAATCAAGAGTTCATTTGCAGATATGACAGTTATAAATAGTTTTTAGATACTTTTTTTCAAGAAGTGAAGGGAGTTTATCAAAATACTTTTTCTCATCTGGTAAAATTTTTTTGTAATAAGCATAAAGTCAGCTGTCTGACTTTGAAGTGTTACACTTTTTACATGCCCGAAGTTGGTTTGAAATACCTTGAATAGTTGGACAAGTTTTACATCTATCATTTATATGTAGTGATTTTGGTACTATGTGTTCTTTTTCTAGGTCAGTATGTGATCAACAATAAATACATTCCTGTGGAGAGCCTACAAATTGCCAATCTTCTCTAGTAATATCTGACCATGAAATAGTTCAGTTTTGTAATTCTCTGAATTTATTTTTTATAAATCAATAGGCTTTTTTCTTTGCTTCAGTTCAATCTGTGTATCAAAGTGAAGCTTTTGCAATTATTTTTGCATATTGGAAAAATATCTGGTCTTTTATGGTTTTTACATCTCTATCTGGCATGAGTAATTATTAATAATTAAAGCTATTTATATATTTCATAAATTAACTAAAAATTTTTTAGTCAATAAATAAGTATTATATTATAATACTTATTTATTGACTATTTTGAACTAGAGGGATATATTTTGTTTTGTATATGATTTTGATGACTCATTTTTTAAGAATTAAAAATATATTTTGTATATTATAAATAATTCTTTTTAAATAGCAATTTTTAACTCTTTTTTTGATTTTTTATGATAAACTGCATATTCATAAATCACAACTTATGTTTCATTGATTATTTCAATTAAATAGGTAATCTGACTCTCATAATATTTTAGTATTTTCATATCATGATTTTTGTAGACTATCTTGTGCTAATTTTAAAATTTGATTAAAATTTAGAGTTTTTCAATTAGTTATAGGTCATACATATGAATTATTTCATGTTGAGTCAGGTGTAACAAAAGAGGAATTGTCTCAGTACATTAATTTTAGTAATATTTGTCACCTTAGACTTTTTGTCCTTATTGATGGATCTTTTGGATTATCTACAGTTATGATTTTGTTAAGTTTATTATTTCATAATATTTCTTTTTGAATTCATGTAACAGTAGGTCAGCATTGAGTACTCATATTTTCATTTTTTGTTCAAAACAATAATGGAATTCATTGTTTAAGTACATCATCTCAGCTGAAACATTCAGGAGAAAATATTATTATTCAATGGTAATCTCATACGTCTGCTTCAAAAAGTATAAATCAGTTATTTTCATAAAAAATTTCAGGTCATGATTTTTTAAATTTATCAATTGTTTTTCCTATTTTGTTACGTATTTTTGTTGTTCAGTTAGATTGAAAAACTGTACTTCATAATTCTATTCATTTTTTAAATTCTCATATTGTTTTTTCACTAATTCAATATTTATAAAAAATATCAATTAGTGGAGAATGTATGTTTCAAATTTGATTTTTGATTATTAGTCTTTCTTCTTGTGTAACTCAGTGTAAGTCAGATAAAGATACTATGAAATGTATTTTTCTATTGAATTCTCTTCTTAAGACTCTTCATATATGTAGTCATTGTATTATAGATTCTATTAATCATTCTTCAATTAATCTAGTTCAATTTTTTTGTCTTCAAAACTCAAGTTTTCCTTGTGAGTTGATTCAAATAGGAGAATGTCATAATTCTATATTAAAAATTGTTCATTTTAGAGGATTTTCATCAGAAAGTTGTTCTATTCAATTAGTTATTTGTTTTGTTAACATTTTTTAATTTTATTAAAAACCAAGTTAAATATAAAAAATCTTAATAATTATTTTATATTTAACAAATTCAATACTTTTTTTCTATCTAACATATATATAAAAGTAGATAATCTTGGTCCTGAATTTTTTCAGATTAGTAGGTTATATACATCAACGAAAAATGTTTTTTGTAGTTTATTGTTTTCTTTTTGACTAAGTCATTCTTTTTTTGGAATACTATAAATTAATGTATTTAATTCATCTAATGTTAAGTTTCTATTTAATCATTCAAATAATAGTTTTATATTATGGATTTGTTCCTTATCCATTGTTTCAATGTATTTTGTATTTATTTCTTCATGAAGTGAAATTGATTCGTTTTTATTATATTTTTCTAACCAGTTCTTACCTTTATTTAAACGAGATTTTATTGAATTATCATCATAATTAAATCATACTTTATTTAATAATTCTTTTAATTTTTTTTCATCCCATTGTGCTATTTGTCAAAATGCTACTAATTGTCTAAATGGTATTGGGTTATAATCTTTAATTGAATCTAATCCAAGATCTTTACTTAATTTTATATCAATTTCACTTAAATCTTCTCATTTATGTACTTTTTTTATAAAGTTGTCAAACTCTTCGTATTGACGGTATATTTCAGAATCAAAAGCTAAATTAAATACTTGAGAAGGAGTTTTTTTCAAATATAACCATTTTAATAATAATGGATCATAAATTTCTAATAATTGTTTTACTGATAATGCATTTCATGCTGAACCAGACATCTTTCAATCTATTCATTGAATTCAGATAAATTCATATCATACAAAATATGGAGATGGATTATCAAAAATTTTTTTAGATATTACTGAAGATACATCATAACTTCATCATGGAGAAGCGTGGTCTTTTCATCCTGGTTCAAATATAACTCATTCATAGTTCCATCTCATCGGCCAGTCAACTTTCCAATTAAGTTTAACTAATCTATCTTTTGTGTAATCAATTGTATCAATTTTTCATGTTTCAAGACATTTGTAAGTTATATTTGTTCATTCAATTGATAATATTTTTGTATTATCTTTATTTGTAAATCTTGAATAAATTGTTATAGGATAGAAATTTATTATGTATTCTTGTTCATCAATTCATTTTTCAGTTTTAGCTTTTTCTGACATAAATCAAAGTAAAATTTTTGCAATTTCATCTCTTTTATCCATTGCTTTTTTTATTAATTCATCATAAGTTCAATTTTTATACTCTTCTGTTTGATATTTAAATTCTAAATCAATTCATAAATCTTTCATCGATTCTTCAAAATCTTTTTGATATCTTTCTGCATAAGAATTTAATTCTCATAATGGGTCTGGTACTGAGGTTAAAGGCATTCATATATATTGTTTAAAAGATTCATCAACTCATTTTGGCACTTTTCTAAATCTGTCAAAGTTATCCCATGAAAAAATAAATCTTACTTTTTTTCATTTTTGTTTTAATGATTCTAGAACTGATAATGAAGTCATAACATCTCTGAAATTTCAAAAGTGTACTATTCCGGAAGGACTAATTCATGCGGATAAAGTATACGTATCTTTATTAGGGTATTGACTAATAATTAAATCAGCAACTTGTTCTCACCAATTTAAATTATTTCATATATTTAATCTATTGTTTGATGTATTTAAAATATCATCAATTTTTTGAGGAGTTTCTTCATTGATTATATTCTGATTTCATTTTTTTTCTAAAGAATTAGAGTCCAAATGATTAGGCATTTTATCTATTCTCATAATGTAATATTAAATTTTAATAAATAAAATATAATTTATTAATTATATTTTATTTAACTATAAATATAATAATAAAAATGTCAATAAAAATATATTTTTTTATAATATTTTTATTATTATATTTTTTGCTTGAAAGAAAAAAATTGAAAAAATTAAGAAAAAAATAATTTATATAGTTTATTGTTTTAAGTATATAAATAAGCTTATATATAAGCAAAAAAATGTTTTATTGTATAAATATAATATTTTCAATATCAATTTTTATATACATATTTAGTGTTTCAATTAAAATTTCTCAACTTGAAAAAATACTTTTAAAGTCAAGTAATTCATTGATTTTCTCTTTGCATAGTGGAAATAAAATTTCTTCTGTTAAAAGACAATTTTCTCAATCAATTTTAGCAAAGGATCATTTTTTTAAAATTATTGAACTTTCACTATTTTCCATATTATTTTTCTATTAATATATTTTTTACTGATGTTTTTATTGCTCAAAAAGCATTAGAGATTGTTTTTACTTGTTTGTTTGGATCTCTATCGTTTATTTCAAGTAATTGTTCTGCAATATCTTTTCTTAGAGATGTATTAATTCAAAATGATATTGGATATTCTGTTGTATCATTTTTATCTAATTTATATTTTGCTCAAGGTAGTATAAAAACATTTTGAGTATTTTCATTGTTGTAATTGTTCATATTTTATTGTTCAAATATAATATTTTCTATTTTTGTTCTAATCCATCAAGTGTGTCAACTGATTAGGATTTCTTCTTGGGGTCATTTTTTATTTCTTATTTTATATATTTTTTTTATTGCTTTTTGGTCAAGAATTAATTCAAGTTTGTCGGGCAATGTAATATTATCTTTTCATATTGTTATCTTAGCTCATTTTTTTATAAATACTAATTGTTCATCTTCTCAAAGTATAAGATTTTCTTCTGTTGGGTTTTCTGTCATAAAAATTTAAATAATTTTAATGTTTTTAAGAATATAATACAATTATTTGTATTGTCAATATGTTTTTTATATTTTAAAAATAATTCTTTCAATTATTTTTTGAAAGAATTATTTTATGTTTATTGGTTTTACATATCAAATCAACTGTAACTTAAATCAAAAGATTTGTTACAGATTGGGAAGTCGGCTATTATGTTTTTTAAAACAGCATATTCAAGTAGAGTCCAGTTAACAAAAGATGGGTCTTTTGCTTTGTAATATGTTATATTTCAATTTTCTATTGTAATCATTTGAAATATTTCTCATCTATGTCATTCAACAAAACTAGTATAAATTCAGTCTTTTAGTTTTATATCTTCTGTTTTGATTTCTTTTTCTTGTCACATTTCATTTAAGGATTTTATAATTTTTTTTATAATTTCAATTGATTGAAATATTTCTTTTGCTCTAACTTGAAATCTATCAAAACTATCTCATTGTATTCATAGTATAGGTTCAACTATTATGTTATTTTCTATATAATCTTTGTCATAGATTCTGTAATCTGAAATTAGTTTAGATGCTTTTGCAATTACTCAAAGTCAAGAATGTGTTGTTATTGTATCATAGTTTACAATTCAGGTATCTTTAAATCTGTCATAAACTCAAGAAGAGTATTCTTCAATATATGAAAGTGTATCAACTCTTTTTTCAACTTGTTTAAGAATCTTTAAAATTTTTTCTAAGTCTTCTTTTTTTAGTTTTTTATTTGTTCATTTATATGTTATAACTCATTTTAGAGTTCTTGATCAAAAAATTTCTTTGTTTAATTCAAGTAATTCTTCTCTGATACTTAAGTATCAATTAAGTAAGAAACTTTGTCATACATCGTTTCATAAAGCTCATATAGTCCAGATGTGATTATAGATTCTTTCTAATTCTAAAACTAGGATTCTTGTTAGAGTTGAAGATTTATTTAGTTTTGTATTTGACGCTTCTTCAATAAGTCTTGTAAATCATAATGCGTATGCAATAGCACTATCTCATGCTATATCTTGACTTGCTTCAAGTAATTTATCTAAATCTTTTTCTTTTGAAAAATATTGTTCAACTCATTTATGTTTCCATCACATTTGAGTGTCTAGGTTTAGAGTATCTTCTCCGTCAACAGTAAACCTAAAATGTCCTGGAGGGATAATTCAAGCATGTATAGGTCAAACAGGAACTTCTACAAGTCATTCTCAGTTAACAGTTGTGAAAATAAATTCTTTTTTTGATTTAATCATAGGTTTTCCTAATTTTCTTAGAGGAAAAAAGTCTTTTAGATGAGTATGAAGTCTAAGTATATGATTATCAAAATCTTTTGTAGTTCTTCCATAATAATCATAAATTTCATTTTGATATAAGTTTGCAGAATAAAAAATCTGACTTAAATCTGGTAGTGGTATATTATTGTCAGAGATTACACTAAATATAGTAGTTTTTCATTCTTTTTTAAATACAACAAAGAGTTCATCTTTTTTTTCATTTATTTCTTTTAAAAATTCTCATACAAATTCAGTTGTATCAAATATTTTTATTGCATCTAAAAGGGATGTAAAATTATCAAGTTTTTTAATAGTTATCATAAATTTACTTACTTATTAAAATTTAAAATTAGCAACAAATATTATACTTGTGATTAATGCAAGGATTAAAGCGAAAATTATTGGTGTATGCATAGATGTAATTTTAAAGTCTTTATCAATTCTTTTCATATCTATTAATTCTTCATTATCTTTTGATATAAATAATGATGAAAAATTATATAAAAGTCATACAAATGCTAAAACTATTCAAGAAATAAACACTAATGCAAACCAAGGATTTATTGTATAAGCTTGCCAAATTATTCATAATTCACTAATAAATAGAGGTGATGGAGGTAACCCCACTAGCATAAATAGTGAAATTATAAGTAAAACACTAGAATTTCTCATGTATTTGTTTATTTCTTTTATTCTATTAAATTGTCATGTATGAGTATAAAGAAGTATATTTCAAGCAGACATAAAAGATGCAGTTTTTAAAAAAGAATGTCAAATTACGTGAAGAAGTGAAAATGTTTGTGCTAAAGGAGTTCATAAAGCCCAAGCAAATGCTATAATTCACATATTTTCACTACTAGAATAAGCTAAAGCTCTTTTATAGTGATGTTGAGTTATCATAACAAATCAAGAATAAATAATTGTTATAAATGAAAAGAAAATCATAATTTTTGATGTAAAATTGTAATTTAAGTAGAAATTAACTATGTTTTCACATCTTATAATCATGTAAAATGCTAGAGGTAATAGTATAGATGACATGAAAGCACTTACTGGAGTTGATCATTTACCATGTGCATCTGGAAGCCAGTTATTTAGAGGGAAAAATCATACTTTTGTACCAAATCAAATAAATATAAATACAAAAGCTAATTTTAGTAAATTTTTGTTTATTGTAGCATCTTGTGCTAAAACAGTGAAATCAAGACTGTGAACTCAAGACATAACCATCATAAATAATCAAAATAAACCAATAGTTACTCATAATCAACATAAAATTACATATTTCCATGCAGCTTCCCAACTTGATTTTGTTCAATAAAAACTTATAAGAAATGCCGAAAATATTGTTGTTGCTTCTAATGCTATCCACATTATCATAAGATTTTTAGAAATAGCGATAAATATCATTGATAGTATGAAAAAGTTTATCATTACATTGTATTGTTTTAGTCTTCATCTTCATATAACTTTATGGTCTATTTCTGTTTTAAAATAGTTTACAGCATAGATTGAAATCAAAAAAGATAATATGAATATAATTGAATAAAAAATTATACTTATATTGTCAAGAATAAAGAAACTTGTATTAATTCTTACTCATTTTACCCAAAAATAAGTTGCTATTATTGCCAGAACAAAATAAATATATTTGTTTATTTGTAGATAAGCTTTTCAATAGTTTTTGTCTAGAAACAACGCTATTAAAGCTAATACTAGTGGTGTTAATATACTTGTATAAAACAATGTTTCCATAAGAAAAGATTAAGAGTTAAACGAAATTGAGAGAATTTTTCTCATTATTAATATTTTAGTTTATTTATATGAGATATTTCAGTGTCTCATACTACTTGTTTTATGTTGTAAACAAGGATTAATAGGATTAATAATACTAATATTATGTCTATAATTATTCAAAATTCAATATAGAAAGGTACTTCTTTAATTATAGCAAGTCATAATAAAAATATAGCATTTTCTATTTCAAGAAAGGATAATATATCTCAAACTAGTTTTTTATGATTTACGAAGTTAAGTAGTCCTGCAAAAAATACAAAGAAACTAACTGTAAAAATAAAATCAATTTTTCAAAAAATAAATATTCACAAATAATAAGATAATCCAAATAATCATATTAAAATAAGGAATATTAAGCTTTGAGGGATTCTGAATATCCTATCAGTTATTCTCATTTGTAATTTTTTTATATAAAACTCTTTTATAAAGTAATTTATGTAATTAGGGATTATTATAAGTCTTATTATTATGGCAAATATAAAAGATGTTAAAAGTAATTTATCTTCTAAAAAATATCAAGAATATAACATAAAGAATAATACTAGTATTAAACATACTTGAAGTATATAATACCTTAAAAAACTTATGTAATTATTTGTTGTAGATATAAGAAGTGATGAAAAAACTATTCAAAAGATAATTATGTTATGATACTCGTTCATACTAATATACTATTTTAAGATATAAAATATAAGTAAAAATACATTTAACAAAAAAAGGAAAATAAATACATTTTGATACTTAAATATACGGATTTTTACAATGAATATTTCCCAAGTTCATATAATAAAACTTAAAAATATTACTTTTACAAACCATAATATAAATAATCAAATTATGTTTGTTATTCAGAATGTAAAAGGAATAAAAATATATATAAATAAAGAGAAAAATGTTATAAGTTTAATTTTTGATGATAGTTCCATTAATGCTAAATGTTTTGCATTAGTTTCAAGAAGCATAGCTTCGTGAATCATTGTTAATTCTAGGTGAGTAGCTGGGTTATCAAAAGGAAATCTTTTATTTTCAGCTAGTAATACATAAAAAGTAATAATAGCTAATACAAATATGATAAATCAAACTAAAAAAGGGAAGTTTAAACTTTGTATTTGAGAATGTATTGTTGTTATATCACTTGTTCAGAAAAGAAAAGCTAGTGTTGCTATTACTAAAATAAGAATAGGTTCAACTAAGGCCATTACAAAAAACTCTCTTTCTACTCCTAATCATCAAAAGTATGTAGCATTATCCATTGCATAAACTATCATAAAAAATGTACTTAGAGTTCATATATAGAAGAAAATGAAAAAATTTAGGTTGAATATAGGAATATTTCCTCATACAGGAATGAAGAAAAATAAAAATATAGAAACTGCAAAAATAACAAATATAGCTAAAATTGTAAGATAACTTGTAAATTTAGATATAAATTGTCATTTTTTTGTAAAAAGTTTGTAAAAATCATAATAAGTTTGTAGCAAACTTGGTCATTTTCTACCATTCCAAAAAGCTTTTACATTTTTTATTATGCTATCAAAAAATGGAACCAAAGCTAAGGCAAGAAGTTGAACGATTATATACATAATCACTTAAGGATTAAAAATTAAAATATATAAAACTGTAATAATTAGTGTTAAAAGCATATAGGATACATAGTTTTGTAGAATTCAATTTTGCATAGATTTAAGTTTTGCTGATATTGAAACTATAAAATTTATTAATCTTTCATAAATAAAATGTATTTTAAGTGTGTAAGATCTTTTGTATTCTATACTTGAAAGGTATTTTTTGTAGTAAGATTTTCATTCTATTTTTGAGATATGTTCAAGTGAATTTTTTTCACTATAAATACCTTTATATACTCTCCTAATAGCTTGTATTAGACTTTCTGCTTTATATTGACTTTTAGCGATTAGGTAAGGATAACCACAATTCCAAACATCAACTTTTTCTTGTTTTCAAGCTTTGTTTTTATAGACAAAGTATGATAAGTACCCAAAAGCAAAAAGTAAAAATAAAATAAGGATTGGCATATAATTTAATTTTCATATTTGTATTGAAAGTAAGTCTTTAGGATATTCTATAAATAAAAATATTTTAGAGGCAAAAAGGTTTATGATTCATGGAACAAGAGATAATATTAATATACTTAATGTTAAAATACTATATGAGATTAATTCTTGTTTATTTATTTTCGTATCAATTTTTATATTTGTATCTCTTTGATTTCCAGCAAATATCAGTGTAAATAATTTTGTAAATCAGATAAATGCTAGTACACTCATCATTCAAACTAATATTATAGAAAATAGAGAAACTAATGAAAGTATTTTATCTGTGTTTCATGATATGATGTTTATAAGTGAGTTATATACTGTCAACTCTGAGTTAAATCAGTTAAGTGGGGGAATTCAAGCAATAGCTATAGTTGAAATAAGAAAGAATATAGAAAAAACTGGGAAAATTTTTGCAATTCAACCTAGACGCGAATAATCATAATTATGGTGAGTTCTTTCTATTAGAGATCCAGCTAGTGAGAACATCATTGTTTTATATATCGAATGATTAAATGTGTGAAATAGGGTAGCAATAACTCATAGAGAAAGTATAAAAGAATTATTTATTGTAATTCAAGTTACTATAATTCATAGTCAAACATATATAAGTCACATATTTTCTATAGTTGAGTAAGCTAAGAATCTTTTTATGTTATTTTGAATTAGTGCATTAAATATTCACCGGAAAGCAGTGATAGATCAAATTATAAGTAGAGTATATGCAAATCTTATATCAAGTCATTTCATGAAAAATAAGTAAAATTTTATCAGAATTAAAACTGGTAATTTTACCATAAAACCTGACATAAGTGCTGATATGTGAGATGGCGCAATTGGATGAGCTTTTGGTAGCCATATGTGTAGTGGAAATATTCAAGATTTTCATCAAAAACCTATTAAACTTGCTATAAAAACAATTGTTAATGATGTGTGATTTAGGTTACATCAATTCCATGATGCAAAAAAACTGGATTTAGTTTCAATTAAGAAAGGTAAAAATGAGATAAGTATGAAAAACATTCATATATGAGTAAGTATTAGATACCACATACCGGAAATTCTACTTTCATTTTTTTCACTTTCATGTATTACTAGAAAGTAACTTGTTAATGACATTATTTCCCAAAATACTAGAAAAGTAAAAGCTTCAGATGAAACAATTACTCAAAGCATACTTAGTAGAAATGTGTTTGTAAATAGAGTATAATAGTTTAATTTATCTTTATTTAGGAATTTTGAGTAGTAATTTGAATAAAATAGTATAGATATTGAAACTATTGAGAAAATAAGCAAAAAGAATGCTTCAAGTTGTCAGATATGAAATATATTTGTTGTAAATAATTCATTGGATGTTATTCAAAACAAAATTGTAATAGATTTAATAAAAAGAAGCAAAAATGAAAATATAAGTATATAGTTCAATCAAATTACCTTATTTTCATTCATTTTTGAAAATAGTGGAAACAAAACTGATAAAAGAATTAAAATTATCGCTATAGAAAACATATAAAAATAATTAAGAATAATGTTTAAATTTTTTTAGTAAATGATGCTAAATAAGAAAATATTTCTTTTGCAGTAGCAGGATTTCAAGGAATTTCTAAATCCACTTTTCAAAGTACTTCAAGTGCACTTTTACAATTTGTGAATCTTTTGTCTCAATTTATTGCTCAATCTCATAAAGCTATAACTATTTTTGGTTCTTGTATGATTTTGTATGCGTCGATTGTTGCTTGTTGCATATTTTGTGGAATTGATCATACAACTACAATTCAATCAGCATGTTTAGGACTTGCTACAAAATCTATTCAATATGATTGGATTGAATAAGTAGGTCATTCTAGTGCATATAATTCAGCCATTGTAGATTCATCATCTCATGAGTCTACAACTCTAAGTTTTAATGATTTACAAAGTATTTCAGGAGCATAAGTTTTAAGATTTATTTTGTCAGCTTTTATTCTTTTTTGAAAAAGTTTATTTATAATTTCTTTGAAAAGTTGGTAGAAAAACATATTGTTGGTTTTATTTAAATATTTTGGTTCATAATTTTTAATAAAAAATATGAAAAATTCAAAAGAAATTCAATATTTTTACTGAATTTTTTTATTTTTTAGACAATATTAAAAATGTCTTTTATGTTTCATATAGTTTTTAAGTATTTTATATCTCAATTTAGAAAGTGTTTTGTCTCATAAATTGGTAAGTTTGGTGCAGATTTTTGTATAGTTTCTTTAAAATGTAAGTCAGTTTTTCTTTGTAGCATTTCTAATATAGAATCTGGAGTTAAGCTCATTCATGTTCATTTAAAGAATTCATCATACATTCTTTTTGCTATTTCTATATTTCTAAGTCTTGCAAGTTCTGGAGTGTATATAAATAATTGGTGTCAATTCATATTTGCATGAACTGAATGAAATAGTGAGTTTACAATTAGTACTCATACTTCATTATGTTCTCAGCGTAGTACGTTTATCTTTGCTCTAGTTCAGAAATCTTTCATTACATTTTCAATAAATTCTGCACTTTCATCACTTAGAAGGTATTCTTTTCTGTTTTCTTTATTTAATATTAGTTTTAAGTGTCAACATCAAACTCAAGTTGAACAGCAGTTATCATCAGTATGAAAAGATAAATTATTTTCTCATCAAATGGTATCAAGTAGTATTTTTAGTGATTTTTCTCTGTAACCTTTTTGATTTATAACTCTAGTTTCTTCTATAACTGAAAGTATAGATACTAATTGCCCAAGTCATCCTCATGGAATTGATATAGAATAATTGCTTTCATCTTGAGTTCTTCTTCCATCAATACATTGTGATATTTGAGGATTAGCAATTTTAAAACTTCATACTTTCACATGTTTTATTATGTCGTTTGGAGCTTCAATTCTAAACATAGGAAATTAGTTAAAAAATAAATATTTACAATTATATAAAAAAAATATTAAAGACAAATTATTTTTTTTATTATATTTTAATTAATTGGCTAATTTAAAAGTGTCTGCTCTTATTTCGTATGTATTATTTTCTCAATCAATTTCTATATCTGTTACTATTGTTGGGTATTGTTGTATTAGAGGGGTGTTTTCTTTTATTTCAATTATTAATTTTACTAATTCTTTGGTTAGTTCTATAGGAAAATCTTCCTCAAAAAATATTTTTTCTCAATCTTTAATTATAATTGTTTGTTTTGGTATATATGCAAGTGTTTCAGATTTCATAGTAAAAAAATAAAAAACTATTATATGTGATTTATAATAGTTTTTTATTTTTTGTCAATTTTAGTATCAGCTTATATTATCAGTATCACAATTCGCTGGGTCATCAAAACATTTTTCAATAGATGTTGATCTTTCAGCTCTTTTTTTAGCAAGATCTATTACAGTTCAAAAAGTTTCTTTACTAATTGTAGAAATTGTACTTCCAAAGACAGGAACATATCATGTTGCATATTCGAGTCATTTGTCTAATAATACTGCTCATTTTAGTACTTTTGCTTTTCATTCATCAATTTTTCATTCTGCTACCATTTTATTTACTTCATCAATTTTGTTATATACTCACATTACTTCATCATAAACTCATTTAATTTTATCATATTTTCATTTTGCATCTTCATACATTTTACTTCATTTTTCATATTTTTCCATTATCCATTTATAGTTGTCTAATGCAGATTTTAAATTTTTTCATCAGTTTTTTTCTATCCGATCTTTTGCATTATCTCACATTTTTTCAATTATTTCATCTTGTTTATCATTTACTATTCATTCAAGTTGTCCTTTTACTTGATCGACAAGTACATTTGCTTCTTCATCTAATCTTTTTAGATTTTGTTGTTTTTCTGTAATTTGTTCAAGTTTTTCAAGTTGTTTTAATACGTTTCATTCTCATGATTTGTATGCTGTAAATTCTTTTGATATAGCTGATTTCACATCATCGTCTTCAATATCAGCCATTATGGATTCTCTTTTTTCTTTAAAGTATTCTATTTTTTGTCATTCAGGCATCATTTCATATGTGTTTTGAAGTTGTTTCTTTGCTTCAGTTAATTGTTTTTTTAGTTCACTACTATCAGGATTTGCTTTTAATTGTTCTATTAAATTTTCTATTTTTTCATCTTTTGTTTTCATTTTTTCTATTGTTGCAAGTTTTGTTTTACATTCTTCATAACTGCTTTGGTATCAACTAGGTAATTTTCCAAGTTTTTTACATCATTCTAAATCATCATTTTTAACACTCTCATCTAATATTTTTTGTCAAACTCATTTTATACATTCATCTTGAGTATATGACATAGGTCATCATTTTATGTTTTTACATATATTATAATCTCATTTATTTTCTGCAATAGTAAGGTAACATTTGTCTCTAGGAGGATTACTTCAAGCATCTTTAAATTTTGTTCATTTAATTTTTGCACATGCAGCAGGAGAACCTGATTGAACTGCTGTAAATTGATAGCAATGATCTGTGTCTGGAGCTAATTTACACATAAGATTTCAAACAGCGGAAAGAACTGAATCACATGATGTCAAAAAAAATGTTAAAAAAATTATTATAAATATTTTAAATATATTGTTTTTCATATTATTGTAGTTAAGTTTTAATCTTTTTTTTCTTTACTTTTAATAAAGATCATTATTACAGATGCTATCATTACAAAGGTGCTAGCTCAAATTATAGATTTACTATAGTTATCAATTATGTAAATTGCTATATCTGTATATCTTGGTTCAAAAAATAAAAGTTGGATTCAGAAAAATAGGCTTATTCAATATACTATAATAATTAAAAATACTTTTATTAGCCAAAAATCTATTCTTATTATCCATTTAATAAAGTAAAGGATATATAAGATTATTGTAAGAATAATTCAGTATAAAATAGGGATAAAAATTCAATATTTATCCATAAATTCATTTACTTTATAGCTTTCTATTGATGATTGTATATTTTTTCAAAAAGTGAAATATATTCCGTAAAATACTGCAAGAAAGAGTATACCAAGTAAAAGTGGAATAAAATTAGATTTTATAAATCTAGAGTTGTTTCAGTCTTTACTCATATTTTTTTTGTTATGTTATAAGTGAGTTTATTTTACTATTTTTACTCAAAAAGCAAACTATAATATTTCTAGAACTTATAATTTTTTAGTTCTTTTCTTATTTCTTTATAATTTGGTAATAATTCTTCTACTATTTTCCAAAATTTTCTAGAATGATTTTTTTCTTTTAGGTGGCTTATTTCATGGATTATCACATATTCTAGATAAATCTTTGGGATATGAAGTAATTTTAAGTTTAATACTATTTTTTGATCAAAAGAACAGCTTCACCGTTTTGATTTCAAATCCTTAATTGTAAGTTTTTCATAGTTTATTCAGATTTTCTCAGAATATGAATTAAGAATAGGAATAGATTCTTGTTCAAGGTGTTTCTTTAACAATTTTGTAATGTTTTTTTTATCTAAGTTGAACTTAAAGTTTTCAATTTTTTCTCAAAATATTATAACATAATTTTCGCCATAACTATCAATAAATTTAATGCTTTTATTTTCTTTTTTGCTTATTAATTCTTTTCATTTTTCAAGTAGTCTTTGTTCAAATTCTTTATTGTTTTTTAGTTTTATTGGAATTGACAATTTTAGTACTCAGTCATTTCAAATTCTCACGTATCAGTGTTTTATTTTTCAGTATGAAACTATATATTCCATTTTTATATATATTTTATTATGTAAATAAGTAATATTATTATTGGTTGATGGATTAAGTATATCAATAAGGAATTTTTTCACATATATTTAAGGGTATTATAAGTAAAACTTTTTTTTTCTCAAGAGAGTATTTTTTGTAATATCTGTTTTTCATATAAATAATATGATATACTATAACTTATTAAAAATATTCAAAAATAAGGTATTAAAGGCCAGTAGTCAGCTGAATAAAAATCATTTTTTCTCAGTCAAACAAAAAATAAATAATTAAAGCTTGCTCTTAGATTTATAAAAAAAGGAATTATTGATATTATTAATCATATAAATAAGTTTAAATATTTTAGTTTTCTTATATATATCATTAGAAAAAAAGAAATAGAAAAAAAGTGAAGAATTCAAAATAGTATTAATTGTTTTCTTAGAAATACATATGTGAGTCATGTAATTATTATTGATATAATTAATAAAAAAAAGGAGTAACGTAAGTATTTTTTTCTTACGTTATTCCCATGTTTTTTTTCAGATAATAAAAATGAAATCCCAGAAATTACAATAAATAATATTCATGATATTTTTCAAAATATATTCCAAAAAATATCTGAAAAATTTAAAAAATTAATTCAAAATATAAATAAAAGAGAATAATTTATATGAAAAATAATCATCATTAATATTGCAATTCATCTTGTAATATCTATTTTATCATATCTCATATAAATTAAGTTTATTATTTAGATTGATCCATCATCTTTTGTATATCTTCTTGTGTAGGCATTTTTTTCATTAATTCTTCCATATCAGTAAATTTTATTCAAGCAGGTAACTCAAAGACTGAAGTATCAGTAATCCACTCACTACATTTATCATATGGAATTGAATCTAAACTATCTTTAACATCTTGTTCAGGAGTTTCTTCTTCAGTATTTTCATTTGTTGATTCTTCGTTGTTTTCAACATTTTTCATTTTCATAGGTTCTCATTGATTTCACCATATGTATGTGTATTCATTATCCATAATCATATGTGAGATACTTTCTCAACTTGCGTGAGTAAGATTCATATCTATTCTTATTTTTGGAGTTGATATGTAAATAACTTGATTTACTTTTCATCAATCTTGCTCTGTTTCATATTCACATTTCATACTAATTTTTTCTCATTTACTGAATTTTTCCCACAAACTTATTGCTTTATCTGTATTTGTTGTAGATTCTTGAGCATTAGTTGTATTTTCTTGAGTTGTTTTTGTTGTATCTGTTATTGGATTTACTTCACTTGGAGCCTCTGTCTTTTTTATATTTACTAAAACAAGTATAATAATTATAACAATTATTACTCATGTTCAGATGTATGATATATATTTTTTGTCCATAGTTTTATAGTGTTATAATATAAACAAATTTATTATACATTTATTAAGATGTTTGCAAGTTATTTTTATAATAAATTTTTGAATATTTCAACGCTATCTAAATTTTCCCAACTTACATCATCTCTTCAAAAATGTCAATATGATGCAGTTTTTTGGTATATAGGTTTTCTTAAATCAAGTTTTTCTATAATTCAATTTGGAGATAAATCAAAATTGTTTTGTATAGTTTCTATGATTTTTTCTCTAGAAATTTTTTCTGTTCAAAAACAATCTACATATATACTTACAGGTTTTGCTACTCAAATAGCATAAGATACTTGAATTTCACATTTATCACATATTCAAGAGGCTACAATGTTTTTAGCTAGGTATCTTGATATGTATGCTCAACTTCTGTCTACTTTTGATGGATCTTTTCAAGAAAATGCTCATCATCCATGTCTACCGACTCAACCATATGTGTCTATAATAATTTTTCTTCATGTTAATCAGCAATCTCATTTTGGTCATCCTATTTCGAAAAGTCCTGTTGGATTTATATGAAATTTCGTATTTTCATCTATTAAATTTCATAAGATTGGTTTTATTACTTCATTTTTGATTCATTCTTTTAAATCTTCTTGAGATATGTTTTTTCTGTGTTGGTTTGAAATGATAACTGTGTCAATTCTCACTAATTTATTGTTATCATATTCAACAGTAACTTGAGATTTTCAGTCTGGCAATAGATATGGGAGAGTATTATTTTTTCTAACTTCTTCAAGTCTTTTTGCTAATTTATGGGCAAAATAAATAGGTGCTGGCATATAAGAATCAGTCTCGTTTGTAGCATATCAATACATTATTCATTGATCTCATGCTCAACCTGTATCAACTCACATAGCTATATTTGGAGATTGAGTGTTTATTAGTAGATGAACTCATACGTCTTCTCAATTAAAACATGCTTCTGTTTCATTATATCAAATTTCACAAATAGTTTTTCTTATTAAATCTGTGTAATTTACTTTAGCTTTTGTTGTAATTTCTCAAGAAACAATTACTGTTCAAGTAGTAACCAGAGTTTCACAAGCTACTCTTGAATTAGGATCTTCTTTTAAACACGCATCAAGCACAGCATCACTTATTTGATCACATAACTTGTCAGGGTGTCAACTAGAAACAGATTCAGATGTTATATAGTACTTCATATTATTAAAATTTAAACAATAAAAAAACTTTCTTAAAAGGAAAGTTTATCATAATTTTAGTTTATAAATTATATCTTTCCTCTTTTGAGGTAGGATGTAGCACCATACTTTTGTTGGTTGCTGGAGTAATGATAACGAGCCTATTCTCTCTTACTCTCTCTGGATATGTACTTTTTAAAGCTTTTGTATTTTATAGATAATAAAAAAAAAATCAATAATTTTAGTATTGATATATATATATTTATATTTATAATATATTTACTTAATAATTAATTTTTATTTTATGAGTATGTTACTTTCTGATTTTTTATCTGACTGCAAATGAGTAATAAAAACTTCTTGAGTTGATAAAAATAATCCAGAACAAATATACTTTTTACAATTAATTCAATCAGTAATTCAACTTTCATTTCTTGATCAATTTGAATCTTCTACTTGAAAAATAGATGTTTCTTTGATTACCTCGGATTTAACTATAAGAAGAGAAACTTTATCAAAAGTTCTTTTAATTTTAAATAATATAAAAAGAAATCAGATTCTACGTATTAGATTTGAATCTTTTTTATTAACTGATATTGAAAAACATATATTTACTTTCTTGATAGATAGTTATGATGAACATTGAATGGATGCAACTATTGCTCAGATAAATAAGAGGAATTTACTTGCTTCTTGTCCAGAAAATTCTTTACTCAAAAGGTTTATACAGAGATTTAAATGAGGGGAAGATGTTTCTTATATACTTGAAAGAGAATTAAAAAAATTATCAGGTGATAAAGAATGTATTTGATTGTCTTTAAATACTGAAAAATTATTAAAAAGTTTTTCGGATTTACTTATATGATTAATAGTATCAGATTCGCGTAATGAAGAAAAAATAAATTAATATTATTCAAAATATCAACAACAAATATCAAATCATAATAAACTAAATATTTTTTCAAGTGTATTATATTTTATATCTCATCACTCTATTTCTTCAATTTGTCATGATATTTTTGAATTTTTTGATTTTAGAATTTCAATGATTTTTTTTGCATATCATAGTTTTCTAAACTTTTTTCATACCCGTATTTCTTGAACCCATATTCAATCAGTTCAGTCTAAAATATATTTAGCATAGATATTTGTATCTGTTTGATTTGTTCATTCTTCAGAAATTTCAGGAATTATAAGAAATGATCAATCATCGTTTGATTTTTCAATAAGTTCTTTCATAAATAAAAAAATATGTATAATTATTTAATTATTATACATATTTTTTATATTATGTAAAATAAATTTGTTTACATATATTTTTTTGTATTTATTAAATAGTTATTGATAAATAAATTTCTTATTGGAATAACATCATTGAGTTCATATATTGATAACATTGATTTTGTATAATCACTGTCTTTTATTTGTAAAAATGTTAATGGTAGGTATCATTTTTTGATAAGAGGAATAGTTGCACATATTCTTGCTGTTCTGTTATTAAGTTCTGTAAAAACATTTAAATATGGTATAAATATAAGTATAAACAATGATTGTTCAAAAGGATTTTCAATTTTATTTAATTTATTAATAAAGGTTTCATATTCTGCACCTAATTGGTATATATTATTTAATGGATAATATGCAGATTCTGCTATATGAGTTTCATAAGATCTTATTTCTCACAAATATTCATTGCTTAATAAATCCTCACAAAGTAATGTATGAATTTTTTTAAAATTATCATGATTTAATGTAATTGTATCTTTATTTTCAATTATATATTTTATTGTATTTTTATGGTTTAAAATCATTTTTGTTTCAGTAGGTTTTTTTAATTCTCAGTATGTATTATATTTTATAAGATTTTCTGTTTCAAGAAAAGTATATGTATTTCATTCTAGCTTTGATGAAGAAAAACTTAAATCAGTAATTATATTTTCAATTATTTTTTTGTTTTTATTGTAATCATATTCTATTTTTATGTTGAAATCAACATATTGATTTTTTATATGTTGATATTTATCTCATAAAAATGTAGATATGTTTGGTGAATAAAATTTTAAAAAATCAGGATTATAAGATTTTTCAGGTCTTTTATCAAATGGAATTGAAAAATAATCTGATAAGTCTGTTTTTAATTTGTATATTCAATCATTAATTTTTTCTATTTTTCATTCTGTTTCAAGTTCTTTGAAGTCATTTATTATTTCTCATAAGTCATTATTTAAAACATCAGTAATTTCTGTTATATTTATTTCTTGTTTTTCATTTATAAGTGACATTATTATTGATTGCCTTTCTTGTTTATTCATAAATTTAAAAAAAATTATAATATATAGTTATTATAATTTATGTTTTAAAAAAGTGCAAATATTAAGATAGTTAGTTTAGTTTTCTAATGAATTAAAAATTATTTCACAAGAATTTTCTTTTTTTGTAGAATTAAAATTTCATATCATTTTATTCCAGTTAACATATTTTAGTAAAAAAATTGTTTTTTCAATATTGTCTTCATATATTCATAATCATAGTTTTTTTACTAGTTCTATATTTCATTCTTCTTGTCATGGTATGAAATCTGGAATAATCATAGGTGTGTTTGTTGCTATGCATTCTGATAAAGTTGCTCATCATGCTTTTCATATAAAAATTCAGATATTTTTATAATTTTCTTTTAAATCTATTGATTCTATAAAATTAAAGTTTTTTATATCCTTATAATCTTTTTTTAATTTAGTATAGTCTTCTTTATTCCTTCATTTTATAATATTTAATTCAAAATTTTCACTTTGGAGTAATTTTAATAGATTATTACTATATTTATAATTTATTCAACTTAAAAGAATGTATATTTTATTATCATCTATAAATTCTTTGTTAATAAAATATTTTTTTTCTATTGGAAAAAAAGAAGTAATTAAGTTATTTGTTTTATGATGAAATTTCTTTTGAAATATTTCCTTAGATAAATCATCAATAAAAAAATATTTGTCAATATAGTTTCATTTTAAATACCAAATATTATGTAAACTAACAGCATCAGTAATAACTATTCAAGATTTGTATTTTTTTCAAAAATTGTCAATATTGTTTTTTATGAATCATCACCAAAAAGGAAAAACGGAAATTATTATATTTGGATTTATTTTATTTATTAAATCATCAAAGTTTTTTTGATAGTAAGGGTATTCTATAGAGAAAAAGATTTTTTTTATTATGTTTTTGTCTAATATATTGTATGTAACATCCCAAACATTTGGATATTTTGTACAGAAGTCTTGATAAAAACTTTGTGTTTGTTTTCAAAAAAATCAAACAAAATCTACTAAATCAATTATTTTGACATTAAATCATTTTTCTTTATAAAATTTTTCTATATTTTGTGCTGCTGTATTATGTCATGCTCAGTATGATGCTGAAAGTATTAATAAATTTTTTTTCATGTTTAAATTGTAATTGCATATATTATTCAGTCGGTATTATATATTTTATTATTTATTTTTTTAGTTTCAATTTTTTTAATTTTTATATTGTTTCAGTATTTTGATTTGATTTGATTATATAAAAAATCCCTTGAATTGTCTATATTTTTATCAATTTCATGAATTGGTGTTATAAAATTATCATATAAATCTATTTCATATTCATTATCTTTTGATATAGTTATTAGATATACAAAACTTTCTCAATATTTTCAATAATTCCATCATCTTAAGTGTATTCTTTTTTTGTTTGAATCTGATGACATTTGGTATCAAAAATCTTGATTTTTTCACATAAATGTTAGATTTGTTATAGGAAGGTTTTTTTCTCAATATAATTTTAAATAATCTTTTATAGTTATCTGGTCTTTTAGTATAATTTTGTTTTCTTGCCGTCAAAGATTATTAAATATTTTTGTAATATCTTGTTTTGTAATAATTATAAAGTTTATAGGCTGAACTATCTTATTTTTGTTTCAATAAAAATATGTGTTTAGATTAATATTTTTTATTGTGTCTATATTTGTTATATTGTTTTCAAAATAGAAAAAATGATTTTTATATGTAACAGGTCAATGAAAATATAGAAAATAAAGAAAAATTGAATAGATTATTAATAAAATGCTTGTAAAAATAATCATGTGTTTAATAAACTTTCTTAAGAATTTCTTTTTTAACATAAATTTTAACTGTTTTATGTTTATATATTTATGTAACTTTAAAAATTTTACAAGGTAAGTGTAAGTTATTATTCAACTTATTATTATAAGCAAAAATAAAAAAATATAGTTGTATATATAATTAAGTATATTTTGATAGTTAGTTCAGAAAAAGTATCATACACTTATAAATATTGAAATTCAAAATATTACTCATGGTATATTGTATTTTAAAAATTTAGTATATTTATATTTTATACTTCATATAGCAAATGGTGTTAACCGTGCTATAGGTCATCATACTCTTGTTAAAAAAATTGTTATTCATCATTTTTCTTCTAAGGTTTTTAAAAGTTCATCTTTTCAGTATTTTTTGAATAATCTAATAAATAATTTACTATTAAAAAGCCAATTTAAAAAATTATCTCAATATTTGTATCATAAATAAAAACTTATACTATCTCATAGAATTCATCAAATATACAAAACTATTGATACATAGAAGATGTTTAACACTCCTAATCAAGCTAATATACTTCAAGCAAGAAAAAATATTTCTCAATATATAAAAAAACCAATAGGAAAAAGAGTGTCAAGTGTTGATCCAATAAAAAGTATTATATATGAGTAATGTTGATGATTTGAAATATAATTTGAAATCAGATCTAAATATTCTTTCATAAACCTAGTTAAACTTTAAAACAACAATTTCAGGATTATTTCCAATTCTCATTGGTGGTCACCATGTTCATACTCAATTTGAAGTATATAGATTGTAATTTTTGTTTTTGTAGAGTCAATAATCTTTTTGTTTATACATAAGGTTTGTAATATATCAATATGGAAATATTTGTCATTTATGAGTATGTCATGATAGTTGTAAATTTACTCATAAGTTATTAAATTCTTCTGTAAATATTGGTGCATGGTAAAGTAGTATAGAAGGAGTATTTTTATCAAATCATGATTTTTTTATTTTATCAAGTGTTTTTTGTATGTTGCTTTTAGAGTCTCTTTCATCAATATAATCTATTCATATAATTTGTACTCAATCTATTGATATAATTTCATCTTTTAAATTTTTTATATTTGTGTTTTTTAATAATTTATCTACAAGGTTTAATCAAAGGTATGTTTCATGATTTCAATTTATATAATAAACTCAATTTTTTGTTTTTATATTATTTAAATAATCTGATAAATGATCTAAACTTCAATCAGTTCAGTCAAATAAATCTCATCATATAAGGACTATATCAGGTTTTTCTTTGTTTATTGTGTCAACGATTTTTTTTAGGAAATTTTCTCTAATAATTGCTCATAGGTGTATATCAGATAAAAATATTACTTTTTTCTTTTTCCAATTTTCAGGAATGTTTTTTATTTTTATATTTTCTTGTTTTACGACAATATTGTTAGCATTATATATTCAATATAAAGCTAATGATATTGAAAATATAATTGATATTATTCATAATAGTTTTAAGTTAGGTGTGGTGTGAATTATTTTTGTAATTCATAGAATTACAGATACTAGAATCAGTGTAAAAAATAGATTTGATAGTATTCATAACCATACTGATGATAGATAATAAAAAAATCTAGTAAATGAGTTATTTACTTCGTGAATCAAAACAGATGTTTTTATAAAACTTAGTGCTAGTATAACAAAAATAATAAGCAGTATAAGTTTATATTTTGTTACTCAAAATAAAATTGTTAATATATAGTATACAAAAAAGTGTGAACCTAAGAGGATTGATATTATTACAATAAAAAAATATGCCATAAATTCAGATTTATAAAATATAGATGATTTTACTTTTTTATTATTTATTATCAATTTTTTTTAAAAAAAATATTATATTTTTGATATCTATATTCAGTGAGTTTTAGTCTATTAAATATTGATTTTATAAAATTCAATTAATAAATTTAGTACATCTAAGTTGAAAACTGAAGTTATATTTCTCCGTCTATTACTTTTAAATACTGCCTCTTTTATATCATAGATTATTCTTTTTTTTATATATTTTTTTCAGTCAAGTATTCATGATATATCAAATTCTTTAATTTCAAATTCTTCAAAATCACCATTTATTAGTCTTCATTCTTTATTAAATTTCTCTTGCAGATTTTTTAATGTTTTTAAATTTTGTCAAGTTTTATTAGCAAATTTTATGTTTCATTTTATTGTTCATCTTATGCAAGAGTTTAAAAAATTTACTAAATCTGGAAGCTTTTCAACGGATAATTTTTTGAATTTCAGTCAATTTAGATTTGTTTTGTATTTATCTCATGTTCATTCTTCTTTATATATATTTCCTTGTTCTATTAAATATGATCATATTATATCTGTGATTGATTCTCATAATCAATTACTTAAAAGTTGTTCTATTCATCAAAATCATTGTTCTGATTCAGTATCTCATCAACTAAATAATAAAAAATTATCTCATCATGTTTCGTGAGTTTCTTTATATTCAAGAGTTTTTCATCTCATATAGTTATTATTTCATGAATTTAAATCTTTTTTTGAATTTGATGGAGTAGTTCTCCAATGAGTTGTAGTAATAGGGGTATCTTCTTCGTATTTTTTATTTAAGTCAATTTTTTCTAGTAAAATAGGATTTTTTAAGAAAATATTTATTATATATTTAATTGTTTCGTTATTTAGTCTTGCGTTTTTAGAATATTCATAAATTGTTCTTAAATGTGTTCTTAATTTATTATTGTTAAAAAAATCTATACTATTGTTTTGGTTAATTAGATTTACTAATTTTAGAAATGGTCTATTAATATCTATAGTAAATTCTTTTAATCATAATGTTTCTTCAGTTAGTTTTATTAATTCATTTAAAAATTCAAGTTGTCAGTTGTGTGACAACGATTCTAATAAATTATTTATTATTCCACTTTTTTCATTGATTTCTTCTTCACTTAGTTTTATCTCTTTATTCATTTTTTTTCTAGGTTTCTTTTTTTTATTATCTATTTCAGATTTGTTATTATCACTTATTCAGTCTGGTTCGTTAAATATTTGAATAGTGGTATTTTTTCTTTCTTTTATATGTTGTGTACTTAAAGTTTCATTATTAATTCAATTAAATAAATTAGGGTACTTATTATTTAATTGAATTAATAATTCTATAATGTTGTCTGATAGTTTATCATTTTCATTTCAGAAAAAATTATTTAATTGGTTCCTGATGCTTACTTTGTTTTTTTGAGTGATTAGATTTGATATTTCGAGAATGGTTATTATCTTGGAAATAGGAAGTAGTTTTGCTATTTTAATTTGAAAAACAGGACTATTACTAGCATTTCTACATATTATAGTTAATAGATTTTTTTGGTGTATTTTTGTAAGATTGTTTAAATTTTCAGGGTTTATTATCAAAACATTATTTTTTTCTGTAATTTTTTCTTCTTTTGTTTCAATATTTATTCACTCTATTAGTGTTTGATTTTTTGCAATACAATTCATAATCCATTCAATGCTTTTTTCAGTGAGCTTTTCAGTTTTATTGTATACGTTAAATAAGTTTATAAGTAAGTTTGTTTCTAAGAGGGAAGTTATTGTGTTATATTTAGAAATAATATATCCTATTTTTCTTGATTCACTTAGATTTTTTGAATACTTTGAATCATCTATGTTTTCATAATTTTTAATGATTATTCTTAAAAAATCTATTTGTCATTCAATATTAAGTGAGTTAACATATTTAAATAGTCTAATATTACTTATTTTTGATGTATTAATATCTTCTTGTCTTTTTCTTTTTTTATTAGGTATTATTTCTCATTCTTTTCTTAAAGAATCAATAATCTTTTGTTTTTTATCTGTATTAACTTCTTCAGGATTGCTAGTTATTTGTGCTTGTTGAATGGTATAATCTTGAATTTCCTCTATTTCAACTTTGGGAATGATAATTTGTTCTTCATTAATTAATTTTGAATTATCTTCTTTCATATCTGTTGATTCTATTGATTTTAAATTTAATGCAGTTAATAAGAAAGAATTATGTATTAATAAATTTGCAATAGCGTCTATTGTTTCTTTATAAAATTTTTGAGTTTTTGAAAATTTATGTACTTGGTTTAAATTAGTATTTAACTTTTGATGGGCTAGGAAACTTATATTTGATTTATTGTAGTGTTCAATTAATTTTGTTAATTTTCAACAAATTTGACTTTTTGAACTTCAAGACTCCATTATTTCATTAAGATTTGGATTTTTTAGGGCTTCATTATAAAGTGTTTGAATAAATTTTTTTTGTTCAATGTGTGATAAAGAAGAAATTTCTTCTTTTAGTAATTCAATTTTATCCCCCTTTACTTTTTCTATAAGGGGTTTTTTATTTTTGAGTGTATTTAATTTTATTAAGGCATTTTTTAAATATTTAATTATTTCTATTTTTTCTGAAATATTGCTACTTTTTCATTCATATACTATTTTTATATCTTCTAAATTATCTATATTTCACATTAATGAAATACTAATATTTTTATCTAACAATATTCTTATATTAAATTTGCTAAATATGTTTAGTATTATATTTCATATATTATCTATGTTTTCTGTACTTATTCATAATTCTGATGACTTTGAATCTATTATATTTCTGAATGTTTCATTATTTTTATAAAGGTTTATTAGATTGAAATCATTTTTATGGCTTAGGATATAATTAGCAGATATTGTTAAAATATTATTTTCATAAGACAATATATTTTTTGAGTTTATTGTATTTACACTTTTTTCTTTTTTATCGTCTATTTCATATCAAGGAATAAGCTCCATAAATTCTCTATAAGTATCAATAAATTCTATTATTAAATTTACTGTTTCATAAGTCATTCTCTTTGTCTTGGATTTTTCAAGGACAATTGCAATATCTGTTCAAATTCTGTTAAATAGATATCTATCATTGTTTTGATTATATTTTAGTGATAAAATCATATTTCTTAAGCTTAAATGTTTTTTATCAACTATATATGATGTAAAAATTGGATTATTTTCAGCTTTTTTACAAATTGATTTTATTAATTTTCTTTGTTCTGGGTTACTTAAATTATTTATAGTAGTTCTTATTTCTTCCATGTCTGAATTTAAATTTTCAGTTTTCTCAATAATTGTATCAGTTTTTCTTTTTATGTTGTAAATAAGTGAAATTATTAATATTGATAAGTTAATTAAATTAATTATATCATCTTCATTTCATATTACTTTTATAACATGATTTTTTATATCACTAATTGTTCATTTTATATCTAAAAGAACATTGTTTTTTAATTCTATTTTTATTTCAAATTTATTTAGTAATAGTATTAAAATATTGTTAATATCTATGACTTTATTTTTATTAACTTCTTTCTCATTTATGTTTAATATGTCTTGAAAACTAATTTTTGTTCATTTTTCTTTATTATAGGTTTTTATAATATTGTCTATTACAATTTTTAATTCATCTCAAATTAAATATAATTGTTTTATAGTTTTAGTTACTTGATCTATGTTTTTACACAATTCACCACTTTTTAATTCATTTAGTCATATGTTATAACATACATTTTCTGCTTCTAACATTGTTATTTATTAAAAATAATTTCATTATTTGTTATAATAAAAAATATTTAACAATTGTCAATTTTGTTTCAAAATATATAAATTATTATTTATAATCTTGATTATTATAATTTTTTATGTATAATATATAACACTGTTATATATAATTTAAATTTACAATGAATACAAATTGAATTAACTTAAATAATAGTTTTGAGTGACTTGATTCATGATATATTAAAATTGAGAATATAGTAAAGTCAGTTTTATATAGATTTTTATTCAAAATGCCAGAGCTTAATAAAAGGAATATTACTTTTTTGGATGATTATGAATGATTTTCAAATGAAGACTTATTAAAGGAACTTATTGATGTAATGTTAAAAATTTCTGGTGATAAATTTGAAGATTTATTGTTTATGATTTCGGATATTTTTAAAAAGTGTTGAATGGAAAAAATGTCAAAAAATTTTTTGCAACAAGATTATAGTGCTAGAGAATTATTTGAAGATATGTGTTTTTTACTTGCTGAGGATTTTTCAAAATTTAATTATATTGGATTAGTTGTTATTGATTATAGAGATGATATTGATTATAAATTAAAATAAAAAGTTCTTTTTAAAGAATTTTTTATTTTAAAAATAATTATCTGTCCAGTCATTTTGAAAAATTATAACATCATTTGATTCTAATATATTTTTTAGATCATTATGAGCATCATTTGTTGATTTATATAGAATTATGTTTTTTGTATCAAATCATGCTGATTTTAATCAGTTAAAAATGGATTTTGTTGCAGGATTTTCTATTAACAATGCTTTATCTATTACATTAGCAAGCATTTTTCATATTTCGTGGTGTATAGAAAATGTTTCTTTTCAGAGTTCAACTAGTCATGGTGTTAGGTAAAGTTTACGATGTCATTTAATGTTTTCTAATAGTTTAATAGTTGATTTTACTCATTCTATATTTCAGTTAAAAGAATCATCAATTACATATAAATTAGAATTAGGATTGTATATTAGTTCGAGTCTGTGTTTTATATAATTGATATTTTTTATTCAATTTAATATTTTTTGAGTTGGCATCTTTAAATATTTTGCTATTTCGTATGCTGTTATTATTTGAGATGCACTATGTTCAGCCAATAATTTTGTTTCTATTGTATTTTTATCGTAATCAAAACTTATTCATGCTAAGTTATCTAGGTAATTAATTTTTTCAGGATTATTTATTTCTTTTATATTTTTTACTTTGAGTTTTTTTATTCTTTCTTCAAGTCATTTTTTAACGTTTTCATTTGATGTACTTAATATTGCTAATCATTTTTCATCAAGACTTTCTATGAGTTCAAACTTTGTTTTTATTATGTTATTTATGTTTTTAAATCTTTCAAGGTGTTGTAGGGTAATTCAAGTTAATATTCATATTTCTGGCTCTACTATATCACATAAGTCTTTTATATCTCATTTTATATAGGCTCACATTTCAACAATAAAAATATCATGTGTTTCATTTAGTTCATTTATAATAATTTCACTAATTCATAAAGGAGTGTTTTTATTTCAAGTTGTTGATAATACTTTGAAATTTTCTTTTAATATTGTTTCAAGTATTTCTTTTTGTGAAGTTTTTCAGTAGCTTCATGTTATTCAAATAACTTTCAATTTTTCAATTTTTTTCAATTTTTTTAATTTTTTTTCAGCTGTTTTTATAATTTTTCTTTTTAATATAAAGTCAATCGGGAATAATAAGTAATTAGCAATAATCATATATATAGGAAAAGCTAATAACCATATACAAAAATATAATATATCAACTATTGTTGATATATTGTTGTAATATAAAAGTATATATAAAACAAGTTTTATAATTGCTATAATTAAAGTTATGATAGCTATTGATATAGCTTTTTTTGTCCATACGATTTTTTGTCTATCTCATCATAAAATCCAAAATTTTGGATGTGAATATATAAATTTTAAAAATCTGAAAGTTTTATAGTTTTCAAGTTGGTAACTTGTTAATATATTTTTGCATAACATAATTTTTTTTGGTTAGTTATTTACATTTTATAAAATTATTGAAATTTATCAAGATAATATTATTTTATAGTTTTTATATTTCAAGATATGTATCAATGAAATGTTGTTTTTCTTGTTATTATCATAGGTAATTGAAGAAAAATCATGTTAGCTAGAAATAAGTCAAAAGGAAAGTATATTGAAAAAAACAAACTAGCAAAACTTAGTGTATAAAAGATTATATATAGTAATTTATTTTTTAAAGGATAATTTTTTTCATATTTTGTTTTCATTATCATCATTCATAAACATTTATTTTTATTAAAAATTAAAAAAATTAGATTATATAAAAAAAATATAATTACTAACGTTATTTTTTTGTAAAAAACAGTATTTATTGAGTAATGAAAAGGTAAGTATATAATAAATGTAATTACAATATTTATTATTGATGCTGAAATTTTTTCAAATATTGAGGTCGTTTTCATATTTATTTTTTGTATCAATTGTGAAAATATTAAAGAATGAATTTGTCAATTTCTTCAAAGATTTCTTTAGGTATTTCTTGATGTACAAAGTGAGTTTTATTTTCAAAAACTTTTAGTTTAGAGTTTTTAATTTTTTCATTCATTAAAATTCAGTCTTTTAACGGAGTTTCAGTATCTTTTTCTCCCCGTAGTAGTAGAGTTGGATACTTTATTTTTTGTAAAAGGTTTGTTAAATCTTTGTTAATTGCATTTAAAAATATGTTTTTCATTTTTCATGAAGCTAAATAATCTCTTGATCAAATATTTTTTTTGATTTTTTCTCAGATTTTTTTTAGTCAAGGAGTTGAAAATATAAATTTTCAAGTTTTTATAATATATAGTTTTAATTTGTTTATTTTTGGTTTAATTCAAGCTCATCATATCATGATAATTTTGTCTATATTATCATAGTCTTTTTCACTTCCTAGTATAAGACAAACTCTTCATCAAAAAGAATGTCAGATTAAGATTGGTTTTTTTAGACTAGTTTTTGTTATGAAATTTTTTGTGAAATTTGCATAATCTGAAACTTGCCAATCAAAGTCTGGAAAAGAACTTGATCAAAATCAAGGAAAATCTAGGGCTATGTATGATATATTTTTAAAATCAAGGAACTTATAGATTTTTTCAAAACTTAATTTATTTTGTCCCCGTCAGTGTAAAAACAATAGACTTTTTTCATTATCAAAATTATCAGATGTGATATATGATGTTATAAGTCAATTTAATAGACATTGTTTATTTTGCATAAAAGTTGAAGAAATGTAAAAATGTTAAAATGAATAAATTTAGAAATGTGGAATATTATTTCATGAAAGATATTGTGTGATCAAGTATGTTTGATTTGAAATCTATGTTAACTTTTCTTCTTTCATTTTGAGCAATTGCACTTTCTATTAAATCTTTAAAAAATTCTGTTTGATGAGTTCATGATTTTTCCCAAAGATGTACTTGCATTGCTCAAGGGATTGGGTTTATTTCATTTACATATAGATTATCTTCTTTTTCATCATATAGAAAATCAATTCTTGGTGCTCATCATAATTTAAATATTTTAAATATTTTGGAAGCCATTTCTTTTATATCTTTAGTTTTATCATCTGGAATTTCAGCTGGAATTTTTACTTTTTTCTTATTTCATGTCATTGTTCATCATCAGTTATCACTTATGATGTATTTTTCTTCAAAACTTAAGAAATCAGCATTTGCTACAGGTTGTTCTACAAGACTTGTTATTATTTTTCAGTCTTTTTCATAAACAGCACAGTTTAATTCAATTAGATTATTTACTCATTGTTCTACAATTATTTCATTTGAAAAATGTTCAGCAACTTCTATGGCGTCTTTTAATTCTTGAGTATTATTTACTTTTGATATTCAAATAGATGATCATAGATTATATGGTTTTATAAACATTGGATATTTTAGTAGTTTTTCTATTTCTTTTATATTTCAAGTTCATTTTTCAAAGTGTAAGTAAGGTACAATTGGGAAATTGTTTACTTTTAGAATATCTTTTGTGATTATTTTATCAAGAGTTGTTGATCATCATAAGATTCAAGGTCATACGTAAGGAACTTCAAGAAGTTCACATAATCATTGAATAGAACCATCTTCTCATGCTAATCAGTGTAATACATGAAAACAAGCATCAAGAGTGATTTCAGTTTTATTACAAAACATTCATTTTTTATTTATAAATAGGTGCATTTTATTATCATTTTCTCACATATTTATAGATAATTCTTGGCTTTTTGTATCAAAGTCTTTAATTGTTTTTATATCACTGAATTCTTTATGGTAAATCCATTTTCCTTTATTTGTTATGTAAATAGGATATACTTCATAATCTGGAATTTTTTTTAACCATTTCATAACTACATATGCACTAGTTATAGATACATCATGTTCAGCTGTTTTGCTTCAAAAGAAAACTCATATATTTTTTTTCATAGTTTTTTTATTTAAGTTTATTAAATTTTTATACTAAAAATATAATTTAATTTTAAAAATAATCAATAAAAAAAAAGCTATTTAGCTTTTTGTTTATTGAAATTATTTTTTTTCCATTTATTTATTAATGTGTAGATGTTTTTCATATAATTTTTTTCATGTTCAAATGAGTAAAGAAATAGTTTAATTATACCTATTCAATCATAATAAATTTTATCTTCGTTTATTAAGTTTTGTGTACTATAACTTGAGGTATATCAATTTTTTTTAAATAAATTTAGTATATATTTAATTTCATTGGTATCATTAATTTTTTCTAATTCGGCAGCATTATTTCAAATCCAATCTAGAATAGATTTGATGTCTTCAAAATCAATTTCAATTAATTTATTTATTATGTTATTGTTTGTATATAAAACTTTATCTTTTGAATTAATTGAACATTTTTTTCAAAATTTATCTTTAAGAATTTGACTTACTAGACTGTTTATCTCATTTTCTGTGATTATTTGTAATCTTAAGACTGTTTCTCTGTCAAGATATACCTTATTATCATTTATAAAAACTTCATATACATCATGATTATTAAAGTATTGTCATATTTTTATTTGAGTTCAAGTATCTAGTTTTAAATATGTAAAATCTTTTTTAGATGGTTTTTTTACACAGTAAATAATAGTATTTCTTGATATAAAAAATTTTTTATTTTCGAAATTTGTTAAATTTCAAATATGAGTTGTTTCAATTTCTGTATTTTGATTTAATTCATTCATAAAAAAATAGTTATTTTATGATTTATAACCATTTAATCTTAATTGTCAATATATTTGCTTTTAACATTTTTTTATAGGTGCTATTTTTATATTCATTTTTTTGATTCCTATTCAAGAAAAAGCAATATCTGCTATTTCTCAAGTTAGAGAAGTGATAATTCAGTTTCAAAATTTGTGATGACTGACTTTGTCTCAAATTGAAAAATCTTTTATATCATTAAATTCTTTTGGTTTTATTTTTGGAATTGGTCACATAGATGATAATTCAATTCAAGATGAGTTAAATGAAGTTTTGAAGCTACATCAAAAGTTTGAAATTTCTAATTTGTAGTCTTCTACATATTCTTTTGGGATTTCTTTTAAGAATCTTGATTCTAGATTTCTTACATAGTTTCAAAAGTGAAATCTTTCTCTTGCTCTTGATATATAAAGTTCTTTTTTAGCTCTTGTCATAGCAACATACATAAGTCTTCTTTCTTCTTCAAGTTCTTTTTGAGATTCTAGACTTCTTATGTGTGGGAATATGCTTTCTTCGGCTCATGCAATAAATACTCTTTCTTGTTCAAGTCACTTGCTTGTATGAATAGTCATAAGTGTTACATAGTCAGCATCATTTTTTACACTATCTAAATCTGAAACTAGTGCTACTTCTTCTAAAAATTGAGAAAGGGATTCTTTTGCTCAAAGTCATTTATAATTACTTGCTAGGTTTATAAGCTCTTTTATATTGTCCATTTTTCCTTCAGCTTCTTCAGTTCAGTATTCGTTTATTAAGTAACTTTCATATTCTGTTTTTCTTACTATGTATTCTAGTAATTCTGCTACTTCCAATCTGCTTGAATTTTCTATAAAATTTAACATAAGATTAAAAAATTCTTTTACAGATCTTTTGGCTCAAGAATTTAAATCATCTATTTCATCAGCATTTTCTATTATTTGAAAATAGGGTAAAGCAAAATTGTTTTTGTATATATCAAGAACTTCAAGAGTTCTAGATCAAATTTTACGTGAAGGAGTATTTATTATTCTTTTATAGCTTATTACATCATTTTGATTATAGATTGATCTTAAGTATCAAATCATATCTTTTATCTCTTTTCTATCATAAAATTTTAGTCATCATACAACTTTATAAGGAATAGCTTCACTCATAAGGGCTTCTTCTATTTGACGAGATTGTCAATTTGTACGATAGAGAATTAAGTTACTTGAGTATTTTTCATTATTTGTTTCTTGTTTTTCTTTGATAATTTTTGCTATTGTTTTTGCTTCTAAGTTATCATCGATAGCTTCAATCATATATATTTTTTCTCAATTTTCATTTTCTGTCCACAATGTTTTGTCCATTGAGCTTTTGTTGTTTTTTACTACAGAATTAGCTGCTTGAATTATATGTTTTGTTGAACGGTAATTTTGCTCAAGTTTGACAATTAAAGCTTCTGGATAGTCTTTTTTGAAATTGAGAATATTTCTCATATCAGCTCATCTCCAACTATATATAGACTGCCAATCGTCTCATACTACTGCTAAATTTCTGTATTTTGATGCTAATAATTTTATGATTTCATATTGAGCCATATTTGTATCTTGGTATTCATCTACCATGATATATGTATATTTTTCTTGATAGTATTCTAGTACTTGTGGATTTTTTAGTAATTGTAAAGTTTTAAAAAGTATGTCATCGAAATCTAGAGCATTGTTTTCTGACATTTTCTTTTCATATATTGTGTAGATTTGAGATACTTTTTCTTTTATAAAGCTATCTATTTGAGTTTTATAGTTTTTTGCATCTATGAGATTATTTTTCGCTTCACTTATAAAATAAGCCATTTGTCTTGCTGGATTTTGTTTTTCATCTAGTTTTAAATCATTTACAATTATTTCTTTTATTAGTTTTAGTTTATCTTCTTCTGAGTATATCAAAAAGTCTTTTCTTATGTTTATTCAAATTCAATTTAAATCATATTTTTCTAAAATTTCTTTCAAGAAAAATACTCAAATAGAGTGGAATGTTCAAATTAAGGGTAAATTATTTCTTTGTTTGTATATGTTATTTGTAACTTCAATTCATAATTTTTTTCATATTCTTTCTCTCATTTCACGAGCTGCTTTGTTTGTAAAAGTAACACAAAGTATGTTTGTTGGACTTATATTTTTTTCTTTTATCATGTATTCAACTCTAGTTGTTAGAGTTGCTGTTTTTCAACTTCATGCTCAAGCAATTATTAAAAGAGGTCATTCTATCTTGTCTTTAGCTTTTTCTTGTTCTTTATTTAGGTTCATTTTTTTGTTTTTAAAAAATATTTCATCAGTTTATACAAAATATAAAAAAATAAAAGTTTTAGTTATCTTAATTTGATAAATAAAACAAACAAAACTATAAAAATCTATAAAAACACTTGACTTATAGTTAATACTTTTTATACTTTAAAGTAATATATAATTTTAAATTTGATTTTTATTATGTGAAATAGAGAAAATCTTGTAAATTCAGGGATTTTGATTGATGAAAATAAATTGAAATTTATCAATAAACTTACTTGAATTGTTGATAATGTTAATGAGAAAATATGATTAGTTTTATCAATTGATGAAATAGATTTAAAGAAGATTATGAAAAATGAAGATTTTAATTCTTTATTTAGTACAATAAAAAATTATTTACTAAAAATTGAAAATTGAAGAATAGAATGAATTTCATCAAAAAAACTTAAAAAATATATAATTGTACTAGAATCAGTATTAGGAGAAATTCTTTTAAATGAGAAAATGAAGGATATTATTAAATCATTTATTTATGAAAAACAAAATGACTTCAGTATTTTATTAAAATCATTATATGAGACTTGTGATGGTTTTATAGATGATAGTTTAATTCAAATATTGAAAGAGATACTTCCAATAAAAGAGAAAAAAAATAAAAAAAATGAGATACAAAAAGGTGTTGGTGAAGAAGTTAAAGATAAATATTTTGATGATAAGAATTGGAAAGAGCCTCAGATAAGTGATTTATTGGATGGTTGAATAAGAGAGAAAAAACTAAAAAAGTTAAATGCTTTATTTGCAAAAGAATTAAATAAAAAAAATAAAAAATAAAGATTAAGTAATGTAAAATAGTTTTATAAATATATTTAATGAAATTCTCAGAAACTCAAATTTTGCAGTTAAAAGATTTGTTGAAAGAAAAAATTCCAAATTCAACAGATTTTTTTGTATGAGAAATTGTTGATAAAATATGAGAAGTTTTAAATAAAAAAAATTTTGAGTTATTGAAATTTGAGATATTTGAGCTGATATATTGAACGTAGAAGAAACAAAAGTTTTTAAGTATTTATTGAAATTATTTATTAAGGAATCTAAAAAAAATAGTAATACTTATCAATTTACAGAAGCTGATATATTTACAAGTATAGAAATGTATAGAGAATTTTATGATTTTTGTATGTTTAATGCTTTGTCTTGAAAGTTTGTTATAAAATGAGATAACCAAATAATTTTAGCAAGAATTAAAGCTTTGCTTGATGATTTTAGACATAGATATTCATATCATGTTAGAATGAGTACAAGATACTATGATGAGATAATAAAAAAGCTAGGATTGGAAAAACATGATTTGGAGACAAGGAGAAAAATGCTAAAGTTTAATACAGCTTATCATATGATTAAACAAGTTTTTAGTTGAATGGAAAGAAGTGCAGTTGATGAGTTTTGACATAAAGATAGGTGTTTTGAGCATCTAAAATGAACTATGGAAATAGTTTTAAGAGAACTTCCTAATCCAAATATAAATAAAATAATTATTGCTTTACTTCATGATGTAAAAGAAGATATTCCTTGAATTACGTTTTCTATGTTAAAAAGATTGTTTTGAAAAAAGATAGTTAAATGAATTAAAAAATTAACAAAAAGAGATTGGAAGGAATTTTTAAGAGAAACAGATTTAGAGAAAATTAAATTTTATGAGGATAGGTGATTAGAAAATATAGAAGAACATGAAAAAGAAATTTATTCTAAATTATTAAAACTATGAAAAGAAAGGAGAAATGAATTATATTTTTGAGATTTGGAAAAATTGGAAGAGGATGATTTATATGTTAAGTTTGCAGATAGAATTCATAATTTAAGAACTTTGAAGGGAATGTCTGATGAACATATAGTAAAAAAGATTATTGAAACAGAAAAATACTTTTTGGAAGTTGCTTATAGAGAAAAAATGAAGTCAAAATGAGTTTGTAAAGCTTATGATTTATTGCAAAAAGAAATAGATGAATTAAAAAATTATATATCCATTTCTGATTTATATAATAAAGAAGTTGTTAGACAAAATGTTAGTATAAATATGAAGGATAGATGTAGAATTTAATGTTAATTTTTTATGATTATGATTCTCATAATTGTTACTTTTCAAGAATTTGAATATAATTTGTTTCTTCTTTGATTAATTTAGAATTATTATCATAAAGTTGAATTTTGATTTCTTTTTGTCAACTTTCAATGTTTATAAAATTGTCTTTTATTTCATTGTTATTTATAAACCACTTGTAGCTAGAGTAGTTTAAATCTGTTGAAAAATCTAGCTTTATTTTTTGAGTTTCTATTGGTTTTGTTTGGTCTATTTTGTATATGCTATTACTAAGAGGTGATGTTATTTCAAGATAATTTTTTTTATTTTTTTCTATTTTTATTGTCTCACTTGTATTTTGTTCTTTTTCAAGATAATCTACAATATTTTTAAATATTTCTCAGGCTCATGATGCTCAACTTACTCACTTCATTTCACTTCAATCTTTGTTTCATGCCCATACTCATATAATGTAATTATTAGTAAATCAAACAGTCCAATTATCTTTGAAATTTCTTGAAGTTCAAGTTTTTAAAAATACTTTTTTGTTTTCAAAATCAAGATTTCAGTTTATAGGAAATTCATTTAATTTAAAATATCTATTAGTAAGTATATAGCTTATCATATCTGTATATTTTTTTTCAATTATTTGTTTACAGACATCCTGTCATTCCGGACTCGATCCGGAATCATTAAAATTGTTATGATCTTTTGTTGATTTTGACTCAAGTTCATGATGACTGATAATTTTTAAATCACAAAAATTTCAGTCATAAGCAAATATAGTAAATGCTCTAGTTAATTCATAAAGGCTTATTTCTCAAACTCATAAAGTTAATGCTAATCAATAGTAATCTTGATCTTTTGTAAGACTTGTAATTCACAACTGTCTTAAGAAATTTAGTAGGTTTCAAACTCAGACTTTTTCTGCAACTTTTAGTGCTGGTATATTGATACTTTGGCTTAGTGCTTCTGCAATTGTTACTTCTCATTTATAATCAAGTGAGTAATTTTTTGGATTGTAGGCATATCATAAGTTAGTTTGAAATTGTGTAGGTAAGTCAAGAATAGTAGTTTCTGGTGTATATCAAAAATTTTTAAAAGCTAATACATATGTAAAAGGTTTTATTGTTGATCATACTTGTCTTGGAGATGTTATCATATTTACTTGTCATTCTTTTGCGTAGTAATTTATTCATCATATCATTGTTTTTATTTCTTTTGTATTTCTATCAATTATAATTACTGAATAGTCTTTTACATTTTTCCAAATTAGTGGAATTATGCTATTTTTAGATGTTTCTTCTATTTTTTTTGTTAAATTGTAATCAATAGTTGTTTCTATTTTTGATGTTAATTTTATATCTTTAGAGTTTTTTATATAATCAATTACATAGGGCAATTTATTTTCATGATTTTCATTAAATACAAATTTTTCGTTTTTAATTGAGTCATACTCTTCTTTTGTTATTATTTTGTCATTAAGTAATGAGTTTAAGACTATTTCAAATCTTTTTTTAAATTCTTGTTTATTTTTGTAGGGGTCATATTTTATAGGATTTTTTGGAAGAGAAATCAATGCTATTTGTTCTGCTTTTGTGAGATCTTTAGGGTTTTTATCAAAATAATAATTTGATGAAGATTTAAGTCAGTAATTTAAGTATCAAAAATATATATTTCAAAGATAATTTCTTAGTATTTCATCTTTGGGGTAATGTTTATTTAATGCTAGACTTAAATAAAACTCTTTTATTTTTTTGAAAAAAGTTCTTTTTTCATTTAACCAATAATTATTTCTTATAACTTGTGTGCTTATAGTTGATCCTCATTCTATTATTTGATTGGTTGATATATTATTGATTATTGCTCTGAAAATTGCTGTTATATCTATTCAATTATTTTTATAGAATCACTTGTCTTCTATGTCAATTATAGCGTTTTTTGTAAATTCAGGGATTTCTTTAATTTCAAGTTTTTCATGTCTATATTTATTAGCAGTTATAATTTCTCATATTTTTATATTGTTTGAATCATATATGTTTGATGAATAAGGGATTTTATCTATATTTGGGTTAACAATGTATGTTGATAGATATATTATAGTAATTATTGAAAGTATGGTAATTATAGAGATTTTGATAATTTTTTTCTTTTTCATTTTTTGAGTGGTTATATTATTTTTATATATGATATAAAAATTGGTAATTTGTCAATAATTAATACAGAATATTTTTATAAAATAATATATTTAAACGTCAATTCAAAAAAAGAAGAATTTGAATTTGATATATTGAAATTATTTAAATATTATGATATTTTAAATACTAGTTATTTTATTTTTTAATTTTTTTTAATGAAATCAATAATAAAAAAACAGTGATTTACTCTTGTTGAGTTAATAGTAACAATAGTAATACTAGCAATTTTATGAGCAATAGCATTTATAAGCTTTCAAGGGTATTCAAGAAACACAAGAGATAGTGCAAGAATTGCAGATATAAACAGCATACAAAAAAGTTTAGCAATATTTATGACAAAGACAGGATATTATCCGACTCCAGATGAATCAAAGACAATAACATATAATTGAGGTGATGCATGGGTAGAATGAACAATTTGAGATAATGTAATAAAAAATATAGAAAAAGTAAGTAAGAAGCCAATAGATCCATTAACAAGTGATGAATTTACATATAGTATAACAGCATGAAAAACAGAATATCAACTGTGAGCAATAAGCGAAATGGCTATATCGTTAAATAATTGATTAAATCAAAGTTATGCTACAGACATAAGCAAAGCAAAAGCATTTATAAGATGAACATATAATGAAAAATTTTTAAAAGTAGCAACCTGATGAATACAGATGTTACTAGTACAACCAAGTATAATAGTAACAGATATATGAGATACAGATTTATGAAGAATAATTCAAAACAAGAAAGTAGTATACAACGATTATGACAATATACCGCACTCATACAATCATAATAGTAGTATGACAGGTTGATTTGATTATACCCCATGAAGATGATGAGATATAGTTGTATTGACATGAGCAACTTTATCATTGACATGAGATACTGCAAAAATAGATTTTATAAATAATGTACAATCTGTACTTAGTTGAACTATATTAGCTTGATGAGATGAATATGAACCAATATTAGCAATAGATCCAACAGATAATACAGGAATTATATTATTAGTTGATTCATTTATAAGAAGTAAAGCATGATGAATAACATGAGATGTATCGAATATATATCCTTGAATTTGAATAATAGATACAAATACTTGAACAACAGGCACAAACACTTGAGAAGTAACATATACATATTTTTGTGAATGATTATATTGAGATGCATATAATACACAATTTGATCGAGATTATACTGATTTTGATTTATGTTCAAATACAATATTAATAGATTCTATAAGTAATTTTCCAGTATCATCAAATTTGACAAATAATCCTTGAGCAAGAGATGTTTATGCTTTTGTATTAGAATCATGAAAATCTTATGATATAGAAACATTATGAGATGATTGAGATAGTGATACTGCAATATATTTATTTGATAAAGATGGAAATAGTTTAATAATGAATGATGATTTATCTGGTAATATATATAGATCTAAGGTTACTTATACGCCACTTTATTCGTGATATTATTATTTGTGAGTAATGTGATATAATGATTGATGAATATATGTAGATTATCAAGTGGATATTCAGGAATTAGTTCCTCCAATATCTTGTAATTTATCACAGTCAGAAGTTGATGAATTGAACAGTTTAGTTGGTAGTTTATATATTAGTGCATATGATTGAACTTTTGATATAACAAATCAAACAGTAGGTTTTAATAATTATATTAAATATTTATGAGTAAATAAAGTAAACGCTTCTTCTTTATTAACAGGAGATGATTGGTGTTATTCTATAAAAAATATTGTATGGAATTGATGAACTACATTCCCTTCTTGATTATGAAAATTATACAACTTAGAGTGATTAGATATATCATATAATTCTTTAAGTACTTTTCCTAGTTTTATTTCAAATTTATCTAAATTAAAATATTTAATTGCAAATAATAATAGTTTTTCTTCTCTTCCTATAGAGATAGAAAATTTAATAAAGTTAGTTTATTTGGATTTTAATACTAATCAAATAACATCTTTGCCTGATCAATTTACAAATTTACTTAATTTAACTGACTTAAATTTATCTAATAATTTGTTGGAAAATTTACCTGAATGATTTGTTAATTTGACAAAGTTAACAAAATTATATTTATTATGAATTGACTGATTATGAAATTTATCATATAATTTTGATGAAAATTCATCATCATTATCCCAATATTGAATTCCTTGAGAATTAAAGAAAATGATTATTTGAGGAAACTGAACAACTATTGATATAAGTGTTGTAGATGCAGAACCTTTATTATCTTGTTCTCTAACACAAGCTGATGTAGATGAATTAAATAGTTTGATTGTTTCATATGATTTAAGAGCTTATGATGAAAATTATAGTTTAACTAATCATGTTTTTAGTTATAATAATGATTATTTGAAATATTTGTGAATAAGTCAGGCTAATGCTGGTATGGTTGCATCTCCTACTACATATAGTATTAATGATTGGTGTTATACTATAAAAAATGTAGTGTGGGATTGATGAAGTACTTTACCTTCTTCTTTATGGAAATTATCTAACTTAGAATGATTAGATATATCTCGGAATTGATTATCTGAAATGCCTCCTGAAATTTGAAATTTAACAAAATTACAACATATAGTTGCTTATTCCAATTGATTTACAACATTACCTTCAGAAATTTGAAATTTAACAAAATTGAAAAATATAGATTTATTTAATAATCAGATAACAACATTGCCTGTGGAATTCTGAAATTTAGTAAGTTTAGAAGAGTTTTATATAACATATAATCCACTTGAATCATTTCCATCATCAATTTGAAATTTAGTTAATTTAAAAATATTGGTTGCAGATCAAGCGAGTTTAATTTCTTTACCAGTAGAAATATGAAATTTGATAAATTTACTGACATTGAATTTATCATATAATCAGATTACTTCTTTGCCAACAACAATTTGAAATTTATCAAGTTTAAGTGATTTTGATTTTAGTAATAATCAAGTTTCGGTACTACCAACAACAATTTGAAATTTATCTAATCTTACTGTTTTAAATTGATATTATAATAATATAAATTCAATTCCAACAACAATATGAAGTATGACTAGTTTAAATAAATTGAATTTAAGTCATAATCAAATTCCATCAGTTCCTACAACAATCTGAAATTTGACTAATTTAGAAGAATTGATTTTAGCTAATAATCAGATTTTGTCAATTCCTACAATAGTATGTAGTTTAAATAGTTTAATAGGATTAGATTTTAGTAATAATTTATTATCAAATTTACCAATTGAAATTGTTAATTTAACTAATTTACAATATTTTGATTTATCTTGAAATGATAATTTAGGTGAAATAGCTTTTTCATTTAGTTATAATGATACTTATCAATTAACTCAACTTTGATTACCTACAACTTTAAAAAAGATTAAAATGTATTGAAATTACACAAGAGTTGTTATTGAGATAACTGATATAACATTATCTTCTATTAACGATTGTCCTTGAACTTCTAATATAAAATTTGCTTTAAGTCAATATCCTTGATGTAGTGTTAATGATTTTATTGTATGTACATGAGTTTGAACAGGTTATACAATATCAGCTTGTAATGTTTGAGCAACGGTAGCTTCATCATGGGATGTTTCTAATTGAAATAAATATCAATTTGGTACAGCAAGTAATTCATGGAACACATGAAGTGTTACATATTCTCGGGATTGGAAGTCTCCTGGATGAACTGATGCATGAAGTGCAAATGATTGGGGAGTCCTTGATATAAGTAGAAATACTGCAACTTGGGCAAATTCAGATTCTCTTAGTAGATTAAGTATGAAATGACCTTGTAGTGATTGATATCATGTTCCAACATATTTAGAATGGTTAAATATATTGGCTGGTTGATGATGGTGATCAAATTGAACCAATATGAGTGATGCGTTGAAAATGCCTATGGCATGATCTATTGATAGAATAACATGAACAAGTACTTGAACTACTATATGATATTATTGGACATCTTCTCCATATTTGTGAGATTGAGATTATTTATATTTTAAGTATAACGCATTAAATGTATATAATCATGCAGCACGTTCATATTGATTTAGTGTAAGATGTATAAAAAATTAGGTATTAACTCTTAAAAGAACTTTCTATTTTAGAAAGTTCTTTTTTTAGATAAATAAACTTAAATTAGCACTTGTTTTTTTTATTTTAGATGTATAATAAAATTGAATATTTTATTTTTTATTTTCAATATATGGGAATAAATCTTTTTTTAGAAAATATAAAATTATATAAAGGTTATATAATTTCTGCTTTGTTGTTTTTTGTAATTTTAGTTATTTCTTTTTTTTGATATAACTATTTTTTTGCTTCATGACTTAACGTTGTTGCTTGAAATTTTGATTTTGATTATAGAAAAATTCCTTTTGATGTTTGATATATTGATTTTACTTTATCTCAGGATTTAGATAAATCTACAATTACAAAAGATAATTTTGAAATTAATCCAAAAATAGATTGAGAATTAAGTTTAGTTTGAACAAATACTATAAGATATAAATTTTTAGAAAAATTAAATATTTGAGATGATATATCGGTAACTTTAAAAAAATCTATTAAATCAATTAAATCAAAAACTCTTGAAGAAGATTATAATTATATAATTTCAGTAATAGATTCTCCAAAAGTAATGAAAATTACACCTTCTTGAAATTTGGATAATTTATCACAAAATATTGATGTATTTTTTAATATTCCAATGATTTCTTTATCTTCTTTGTCTTGAAAAGATACATTACCTTGTCCTATTTTGATAGAGCCTAAATTAGATTGAGAGTGTAAATGGTTAACATCATCAGTGTTAGAATATATCCCTAAAGAAGGTTTTAAATGAGCTACTAAGTATGAAGTTAAAGTTAATGCAATTCCTTGATTATTGTATAAATTATCACAAAACTATTGAGTTGAGGTAGATACAACAAGGTTAAAATATAAGATAAGTAATAAATTCCATGCTAATGATAATATAAAAATCAATTTTAATTTTGCCCCTAATATTGAAAATCTTGAAAGTAAATTGAGTCTATATGAAATAAATGATAAATGAAATAAAGAAAAGAAAAATATTTATTTAACTTATGATTGAGCAAATGAGTCAAATGTAATAGTTAATATAAAATGAGAAGCATATAAATTTGAAAAAAAATATATCGTTGAATTAGATAAGGGTATTTTACCAAAATATTGAAATATAGCTACTGAAAAATCAGAAGAATTTAATTTAAAATCTTATCCTTTTTTAAATTCGGTTTGAATTTTTCAGAATGTATATTCTTGATCAAAAATAGTTGATACAAAAAGTTTTTATTCACTAGATAGTATCCCTTCAAAAAATTTATTTTTAAATTTATCATTTGAAGATGAAATATCTTTGTTGGATAAAAATAATTTTATTTTACAAGATAGTAATTGAAAAAAGGTTATTTTTGATATTATGTATGTTAAAGAAAAGGATACAAAAACAAATAGTTATAAAGATAATAAAAAAACTATAAGGCTTGTTTTAAATGAAAATTTAAAAGAAGGGACAAGTTATACTTTGATTATAAAAAAAGGAATAAATTTATGACTTGAAAGTGATATTGTAAATAATTTTAAAACATCAGCGGTTCTAGAAGTAAAGAATTTTAGATTTTTATCATATTCTAAATCTTGTTTATATCTAAACAATAGAATATGATGAGATATATGGACTAATATAAACAATATAGTTTGAACTATTCCTGCGTCAAAAACAAGTAGTATAGTAGAATGAGAGTATATAGATTATAAGGATCAATTGGCTTTCTGAATTAAATCTTTTGCAAAAAGTAATCTTGCAAAGATTACAGATGAACAATATATTTCAAAATGATATTGTCCTCCTGCTAAAGATTGAGAAAGTTTATATGTTTTAAATACAAGATTAAATCCTAATTCTGAATATAAAATATGAATTAAAACAACATTTTCTGATGTGTATTGAAGTAATTTGAAAAATAACTTTGAACAAAATGTTAAAACATGAAATATAGAAGATAAGGATAAATATTTGTATATTTCATTGACTAAAGATGTAAATCTGATTCCTTTAAATTTACCTTTAGTTGTTAATCTCCAGACAATTAATTTAGATAATATAGATATTAATGTTTGTGAGTTAGATAAGGATTGATATATAGATTATGTTCAAAATTGGTGGAATGAGTGATATACCCCAAAATGTTTAAAAATACATAATAGAAGTTTGGTAGTAAATAATAATCATTGGAATTTAACTAATAATAAGTTTGATATAGAAAAAGATATTGTATGAAAAAAACTAGATTCTAATTTTGTATTGGTTAGATGAAATGCATGATGAAGAAATCAATTTTCAAATATGTTTATAAGATCTAACCTAAATGTTACTGTAGAATCTTGATCAAATAAAAAATTGCTTTTTGTAACTGATTTTACTTGATGAAAAGTATCAGATTTAAATTTAGAATTTTTATCATATGATTATAATTCTTGAAATGTAAAAGTTGTAAGACCAAACTATAAATTAAATGAAAAGACTTGAGTTTATGAAATTGATAAAATTGATGATTTAAATTATATAATAGTTTCAAATGATAAGTATTTTTGAATTGTTGATTTAAATACAAATTTATTTTCAGATTATGATTTTAATTATGTTTGATGAACTCCAACATATGATACTAATTATTTGTATTTATACACTGAAAGACCAATTTATAAACCTTGAGATACAGTTTACTTAAAATGATTATTAAGAAAATTTGATTTTAATTGATACTCAAAGTCAAATATATGAACTTGAAAACTTGAAGTTTTAGATAAAAATTTTGAAGTTATATCTTCTATGGATGTTAATCTTGATAAAAATTCAAATTTTAATTCTTCTTTTGTTATACCTAAGGATAGTCCTTTATGAGAGTTTAGTTTTAGATTTTCTTCTCAAACAAATGATTACTATAAAAATGATGCTCATTTTTACATAGAAGAATATAGAAAACCTGATTTTAAAATAGATGTAGAGTGATTAGAATCTAATTATTTATTATGAGATAAATTCTCATTAAAAATTCTTCCTAAATATTATTTTTGATGAAATTTAGTTAGTACATCATGAAAGTATTCTGTTTTATCTCAAAATTATTTCTTTGATGCTAAAGATTATTCAGATTATCAATTTTGAGAATCAACTGAATATTTTGATTGTATTTATTGGTGATTTTGTAATTATTCAGATAATTTATCAGCTGTTAAGTGATTTTCTATTGATTCAAATTGAAAATGAACAATTAATTATTCTTTTTCTACTTCAACATGAAGTGCTGAGAAAATATATACATTTAATATAGAAGTTGAAGATAAAGATACAAAAAAAACAGTTAATAAATCTGTTTCAACTATTTTACATTCAACTGATTCTTATGTATGATTAAAAACTCCTTATTGGAATGATAAAAAGAATTGAATTTCTGCTAAATTTATCGTTTTAGATTATGATGCAAAACCAGAAGTATCAAAGGATATTAAAGTACAAATAATAAAGAGAGATTGGAAAGAAGTTAAAAAACAAGGAGTAGATTGAATTTTTTATAGTGATTATGCTTTGGAGGAAAAGAAAGAACAAGAAATAAATTTAAAAACAAATTATATTTGAGAAGTGTCAAAAACTTTTTCTGTTAAAGAATCTTGAGAATATATGGTTAGAGCAATTTATACATGAAGTAACTGAAAAACATTTGTTTCCTCTAGGGTAGTTTATGTTGCATCGGATGATTATGTTTCTTGGTACTCTCCAAATAATGATACTATTGAGCTTACACCAGAAAAAACACAAGTTTTAGTTTGAGATAATGCTTCTTATACATTGAAATCTCCTATAAATAACTGAAAGGCTTTGATAATAATTGAAAAAGATGATTGAATTTTGGATTATTTTGTTCATGATATAAAGTCATATTGAGATAAAATAACTTTTAATGTAAAAGATAATTATTATCCAAATTTTTATGTTAGAGCATTTTTGATTTGAAAACAAGATTGAAATGATTTACCTGTTTATAAAAGAGCTTTAGCTAGTACAAAAGTTTTTACAAGTTATAAGAATTTAAAAGTAAAAATTTCTACTGACAAGAAATCTTATAATCCATGAGATAGTGTTTGAATTACTGTTTATGTTACTGATTCAAAATGAAAACCTGTTTCTTGAGTGAATGGTTCATTATCTTTGGTTGATGAAAGTTTGCTAGCATTGGTAGGGAATCCAAAGAAAAATCCTTATGCTTTTTTCTATGAGATGAAGAGATATTTGTGAACACTTATGTATAGTTCTATGATAAATTTAATAGAAAAATTGGAAGTGAAAGATATATCAAATTGACAAAAATGATGAGCTTGAGAACAGATAAAGTGATGAGATAGTAAGAAAAAAAGATGAGTATTTAAAGATACTGCTTATTGGTTAGCTGATTTTACAACTTGAGCTGATTGAAAATTTTTCATAAAAACTGATAAGTTACCAGATAATTTGACTACTTGGGAAATTGAAGCGTTGGTTAATTCTTCTACTGATAATAAAATTTGAGTTGCTTATGAATCTATAACAACAACAAAAACTTTGATTATAAATGATAATTTGCCAAATTTCTTTGGTGTTTGAGATACTATTGTTTTATCTCCAGTAGTATTTAATAAAACATGAAAAGATTGAGATTTTGAGGTAACTTTAACATGAACTAATCTTGATATATCTTCTTGAAATTCTAGAAAAGTTTTTGTTAAGAATTGAGAATCAAAGACTGTAAGTTTTGAAGTTTGAATTAAAAAAAGGGAAAGCTTTAGAAATATGTCTTTAGCCTCATCTAAAATTGATTTTAAAGTATCTGAAGTTTGTTCAAAAAATTGTAATTTGGTAGATCAAGATGAAATTGAAAAAGTTGTTTTAATTAAAGATTCAACTACAAAAGAAAGTGTATCAACTATTTGAAAAACAAATAATAATTCTTTTGATGAAATAATAGATTTAACTTCAATGAAAGATAAAATATGACAATTGAAAATAAATTATAGTGCAAGTTTATTTAATAATTTAGTTGATTCAATTGATTATTTAAATGAATATCCTTATTGATGTAGTGAACAAAAAACGTCTAGTGTTGTAAAAAATGTTTATATAAAAAGTTTATATGATAGTATCTGAAAAGATTTTGATTTAAAAAATAAATATATAACTTATTTTGATAATGAAAGTAAAATTTATAGAAAAAAAAGTTTAGATTTAGTTATAAATGAATATTTAGTTGATATAAGAAAATTCCAAAATAATGATTGATGATTTGTTTATTGGTATGATATTTCTAATGGTATAAAAAATTATTCTGATTTTAATTTGACCGCATATATTTTAAAATCTTTATCAGAATTGAAGTCTATTTGATATAAACAAGAAGATAAAGTTATGCTGGATGCTTTGAATTATCTAAAAAATTGATTTTATAAAAATAGAATTGAGTGATGTATTGAAACTGAATATAATAATTGTAAGTATAGTGATGTTGAAAGGTTAAGTGCTATAGAAGCAATTCAATCCTATAATAGTAATGATTATGAAGTTTATAAGATGTTTAAATTACTTGAACTAAATCAAAAAGATACATCAACTTTATTAAAAAAATGATTAGTTTTAGCAAAATTGTTGGAAATAAAAACTCTTAGTACTGAAGAAAAAGCAGGTTTACAAAAGACTTTGGACAATGATATAAATTCAGTAATAAATAATGAACTTGTTTACACTCCAAAATGAGCTTATGTATGAAGGACAACTGCTTATACTAGATTACAAAATACTTCTATGTTATTGAAAGTTTTATCTGTGCAATGAAAATCTGAAATAAGTAAGTTTTCGAGTATAATTGATAATATGAATAGATGGATTATGAGTCAAAAGGTTAATTGAAGTTTTTGATCAACACAAGATAATTTGTATGTTATTGATGCTATTTCAGATTATATTGTCGTAACTTGAGAATTAAATAATATAAATTTCAATACTATACTTAAATTGAATTCAGAAAAAATCTGAGAAAAAACAATCAATGTTAGAAATAGTTTAGATGTTTTTTCTGAAAATCTTTCTTTAAATTTATTGAAAGATAAAAATACATTTAATATTTCAAAAACTTGAGTTGGTACTGTATATTATGATTTAAATATGGATTATTTCTTAACATCAAAAGAAGTTGAGGCTAGAGATGAGTGATTTTCTATTATAAAGGAGTATTATGATTATAATTCTTATAAAAGGATTGATTCATTAAAGAAAGATGAATGGCAACAATATTTATCTTGAAAAATTGATTATGAAGCTTTGAGATATAAGAAATCTGTATTTGAATATTTAGATAAATTATCAAATTTTCAAGTTTGACAATTGGTTGTAGTGAGAAATTTGGTTATAACTTCTGTTGCAAGAGATAAGGTTGCATTGGAGAGTTATATTCCTTCTTGAGCTGAAATCGTGAATCCTAATTTAGAAACATCTTCAAAAGCTGCTTTTGATTTATGAGATTCTTTGTTTGATAAAGTGGAATATAGACAAGATAGATTTTTTGGATATATTTGAGTACTTGATTCTTGAATATATAATGTTTCTTATTTAATTAGGTTTACACATGCTTGAGAATTTTATGTGAAACCTGCTTATATAAGTGAATTTTATACTCCTGAAGTATTTTGAAGAAGTGCTTGAGAAGTAATGAAGGTTAATTAATTTATTTTTTAGTTTTTTTATTGATGAATATTAGAATTGATAATATATCTTGATTTCCTGAAAATTTACCGGAAGAACAAATTGTTGAGGATAGATATAAAGATATAATAAGAAAAAATTATTTAAAAGCTTGATTTAATTCAATTGAGACATCTTTAGTTGAAAGAGAAGAAGTTCTTTGTTCTAAATGATGAGATGATAATGAAATTTATTGATTACATAGGTTAAATTGAGAAGTTTCTGATGATTCAAAGTTAGGGCTTAGATTTGATTTAACAGTTCCTCTTGCTCGTTATGTTGCTTTAAATAATGATAAACTTGTTTATCCGTTTAAAAGATTTCAAATACAGAAAGTTTATAGATGAGAAAGAGCTCAAAAATGAAGATATAGAGAGTTTTATCAGGCTGATATAGATATAATTTGAAATTGAGATTTGCCTTTGTTAGCAGATTGTGAGATAATTTCAACTATTTATAATACTTTAAAAGAGTTAGATTTTTGAAAATTTACTATAAACATAAATCACAAAGATTTTTTGATAGGATTTTTAGAAAAATTGTGAATATTAGAGGATAAGTTATTAAAAGTTATTTCTGTAATTGATAAAAAAGATAAACTTGATAATGATAAACAAAAGTTTCCAAAAACTAAAGATTTATTGATGGAATTACTTTGAGATGAAAAGAAAGTTTCACAAATAATTAAATTTATTTTGCTTTGAAATAAATGAAGTTTAGCTGAAATTGAAAAGTTTGTATTATCTGATAATGAATCTAGATTTCAGGATTGATTTAAAAAATTGAAAGAGGTTTATAATTTTCTTTTAAGTTTAGGTGTCCCAAAAATATATATAAAGATAAATCCTAGTATCTCAAGATGATTAAATTATTATACTTGAATTGTTTTTGAAACTTTTATAGATTGATTTGAATCTTTTTGAAGTGTATCCTCTTGATGAAGATATGATAATTTAACTTGAAATTTTATAAAAAATAAATATCCTTGAGTGGGTTGAAGTATAGGACTTTCAAGGCTTTTATCTGTTATTTGAGCTACAAGTAAACTAAATTATCAAATTAAAACATTGACTGATGTATTAGTTTTGAATATTGATGAAAAGTATTTAAAAAAATGTTTAGAAGTTGTGAAGAAGTTAAGAAAAGCTTGAATAAACACTGAGTTTTACCTTGAACATTCAAAAATTTCAAAACAAATTAAATATGCTGAAAATAAGGGGATAAGATATGTATTGATTTTATGAGAAGATGAAATCAATAGGTGAGTTATTGCAATGAAAGATATGTTTGTTAGAGAACAAAAAGAAATTGATATATTATCAGTTGCAAAAATCATTAAAAAAGAAATGAAATCCTAAAAAAATATTTTTTAAATGTATAATTTATGAGTTTTTATAATTTTAAGTCAAAATTTGTTGAGAAAGCAAATGTTACAATGAGAGATTTTTTAGGTCTTCTTAGAGATATTTTAGTTATTTGAGTTATAGTTTTTGTTATAAGGACTTTTTTTATTTTGCCTTTTCAAATAAATGGTCAATCAATGTATGCAAGTTATTATGATGGGGAGTTTATAATTGTTGATAGATTTACTTATAGATTTGTAAATTCTCCTAGTAGATGAGATGTAATAGTTTTCAGACCACATGTGAGTGAAGATAAAGAATATTTTTTAAAGAGGGTTATTTGATTACCATGAGATAAGTTAAAAATAGAAAATTGAAGAGTATATGTTTTTTCTAAAACTAAAAATGAATATGTTGAATTAAAAGAACCTTATTTATCTGATTCAAATAGGAATGCAACTTATGTTTCATGAGATAAAAATTCATATGTATATGAAGTACCTGCAGATAGTTATTTTGTTATGTGAGATAATAGAAATCATTCGACTGATAGTAGAGCTTGTTTTTCAAGTTGTTATATTGAAAATACTACAAATTATGTAAAAGTTAATGATATTATTTGAAAAATATTTATTGATTTAGGGTACTTTCGTATAAGTAAATTTGATTTTGTTCATCCAACTTTATGAATTGATACTAAACCTAAATGGTTTTCAACAACTTCAACTTATGATTATAATTTAGAATAATTTTCATGAAAAAAACATGAGATTTATGAGAAATAATTGCAATAAATTATCTTAAAAAA